>NZ_QFXN01000115.1:0-16115 GCF_003144775.1 Enterobacter sp. CGMCC 5087
TGGTCATCAAACGGCTTTGACGACATATACAGCCGGTGTTTCGTCTGTAAAAAACCCTGATCGTTGACGACGGTAAAAGAAAGAACATCTTCCTGCTGTGGGGCATTCATTCCATTAAGATCATTTTCACCAGGGGAAAACAGTGCATCATGCCAAGTCTGACCGTAATCTTTCGAAACAAGAAAACCACTTACATCCCAGGTCGGAAGCGCAATGTAAAGTTCTGATGGATGCACATATTTTTTGGTAAATATCCGGTAAAACTGGCTGACTGGCTCCGTGTGGATACCCCGCTGTGTATCCGTGTACCAGAGTTCACCCTCGCAGTCCCATCCCTTCAGTTCCAGATAACGATGGTCATCGAACCGGTACACCACCTGCGTCGGCGGCTCTGAGGCATTACAACCTGTTGCCATAAATACAGCTGCAGCTGTCAGACCTGTCCATAATCCTTTCATGCTTTATCGCCCCGCATCCATATCGCACCGCATGTGGTCCCAGCCGGTATAATCTTTCACTTCCGGAACCTTATCGGGTTGATTCTGCCAATTGGTTTTAAGTTGCTCAGTAGAGCCTTCTAAACCTTGTTTGGTCATATACACCATTCCCCAGGGCCAACCAGGTGAACGGGGTTCCACTTTCCCGCTTACCTTTTGCCCAGTACCGTCATCCACGGTGTATTCAATCCCAGGTCCACCAGCGGCAAGGCGCGGATCATCAAACGGCTTTGACGACATATACAGCCGGTGTTTGGTTTTCAAAAAACCCTGATCGTTGACGACGGTGAACGAAAGAACATCATCGTACGGTGGCGAAGAATCACCGTTAGGCTCATTTTCTCCAGGAGAGAATGCTGAAGGAAACCAGGTTTGCCCATAATCTTTCGAAATCATGGAGCCGGGAGAATCCCAAGTGGGAATTGCAATATAACGTTCTGAGGGATGAATAAATTTTCGGGTAAATATCCGATAAAATTGACTCACAGGCTCGGTATGAATGCCCCGTTTTGTATCCGTATACCAGAGTTCACCTTCACAGTCCCAGCCCTTTAACTCCAGGTAACGGTGGTCATCAAAACGGTAAACCACCTGCGTCGGTGGCTCTTTCGCCTGGCAACCAACTGCCATAAATACAGCTGCAGCTGTCAGACCTGTGCATAATCCTTTCACGCTTTATCGCCCCGCATCCATATCGCAACGCATATGATCCCAGCCGGTATAACCCTTTATTTCCGGTACCCTGTCAGGCTGATTTTGCCAACTGGTCTGAAGTTCCTGAACGGTATCTTTTAGCCCTTGTTTTGTCATATAAACCATTCCCCAGGCCCACCCCGCAGTTCCGGGTTTTATATCTCCTTTTGTTCCATCCTCAAGCTCATATTGAATACCCGCCCCTCCAGGCAAAATACGCGGGTCATCAAACGGCTTTGATGACATATACAGCCGGTGTCTCGTCTGTAAAAAACCCTGATCGTTGACGACGGTGAAAGAAAGAACATCCTCATACGGTCCGTGGTTATCACCATTAGGTTCATTTCCCGATGGAGAAAATCCTACGGACCTCCACGTTTGACCGTAGTCTTTAGAAACAATGAAACCGTCAGCCCCCCATCCTGTAATAGCAATATATTTTTCAGAAGGGTGAATAAATTTTCGGGTAAAAATCCGGTAAAACTGACTTGCAGGCTGCGTGTGAATACCACGCTTCGTATCCGTATACCAGAGTTCACCTTCGCAGTCCCAGCCCTTCAGTTCTAGATAACGGTGATCGTCAAAACGATAAACCACCTGAGTCGGCGGTTCTTTCGCCTGGCAACCAGATCCTATAAGTACCGTGACTAAGGCAATACCCGTTGTGTATTTCGGACTCATATATGACTCCCTGTCATGATTCCCACCACGATTTTTGTTTCGTTATTCCCAGCTCACCGTCAGATTTTGACTTAGGCATATCCCATTGCAGATTTGCCACCTCCTGATTCCCTGCGGCCAGATCACGGGACGGCCTGACGGTTGTCATGTTGTTGAACTGATTGACCACCCTGTATTCACCTTTCGGCAACACGTCATTAGGCTTATTCATGTGCCTCTTTGTTGGAATATCAGGCAACCGTCCTGTTCGATAATATTCTCTCGCATCGGCGTTACCATTCTGCGGATCACGCCAGTCGGCACGGTGCAACAGGTCTTCCCAGAATTTACCCGCTTTATAGTCGAACGCCCGGCACTGGCCGATTGCCAGGTCAAACGCCATCGCATGAGACGGCGCGTACTCGCTCGCCACGATAGAAGAATGCTGGCTGTAACTGACTGGATCTGCCTTCATCCATTCCTTTTCCAGTTCGTCGCGGGGACGAAGCCAGGTCAGCGTGACGTTCAGAAAGTCCTTCGTTCCTGTCACCACCCCACGAATCACCCTGGTGTCATACCCGATACGCTCTTTCATCCCGAGTGTTTCGACCTGCAGCTCATCGTCTGTCAGTATATGGCCGGGACTCCAGCTGACGCCCTGGTAACGACTGACGGCATACGTGGCGCTCTCCGTCAGTTTGATGGAATGGGCTTTTGCAGAATACGAAATGTAGGCATCCGGGCTGTGCGAATCGATGCCAGCGGTGTAAGGCTTATCGCTTGTTTTCTTATCGTTGTTGAGATGATTATTCTGGCCCTGGAGTGCAAAGATAAACGTCTCCGGCAATTCTTCCCCGTTCACAATCACGCCAGATCCCGAATCAGGATAATTGGTGCTTAAGGGTCCGCTGTAATCCGCATCCCCCGTCATGCGCGCAGGCAAAGTAAACTCTTTTCCTGTCGGAGCCAGCCCTACCTCACCATGCTGGTAAAAGACCCGCTGATATAAATTTGGAATATCGCCAGCGATAGTTTTGGGGATGCCCCGCCAGCCAAAACCCTGAACGTTTGCCAGAGACACGACGCCATCATTAGGACAGAAGTAGTTATAGACTTTCCCGTTATTATCCCGGCAAAACCTGACGTCTTTGCGCAATGGATTATCGGACGGTTTACGCAGGGTGCAGGCCCCTTCCATTTCCTTCAGCGCAGCGTCATCAAGCACGCCGCCTTTGTAATGCGTTGCCATCAGCCGACAGAAATTTTTAAACGTATCCTGCCGGGCTTTATCTGTCTGGTGATGGCCGGGCTGAATATTTTCCGCAGTGCGGGATTCCAGTGAATACGGGGAATGATTCAGGATGACACAGTTCACCGGCTCATAATCTGCCTGCTTAACCAACATATTTGCCAGCATGGTTATGATGGTTCCCTGGCTGTGCGCCACGATATTGATGACATCGTCACGGGTTTCCTGCGTCTGGCGGATCTGAATAATCAAATCAGCGAGGCGCTGAGCGGCAAAAAACTGGTAAATCCGGTGGGGGTTTTCATAGATGGGGTGAGTGTAATCCCCGTGATTCATATGCAGTGATGCAAATCCCGCAGCCGCCAGCGCCACACCTCCCGCCCCCGGCCCCAGCATGTCGGGAATATTGGTTGTGGCGTTCGCGAAGGTGCCGCCCCCTTTGGCAAAGTTCGCGTCCAGCGCATTACCAAAGTTATCGTTCTGGTACTTAAACGCACCTTTGCCGTCATTACCCAGATCGGCTTTTTTATCAGGGTTATCTTCCTGATAGGCATCGTACGGCAGGTGAGCCTGGTCCTTCAGCTTACCCACTTCATCCCGGTACCGCTTCTGATCTGCAACATAATCCGCATGGGTGACGGGCTTATACCCCCAGTAAAACGGGATAACCGGTGAACGGCCGGGACGGGTGATTCTGTATTCCCCCCATTCATGGGTGTAAAAGTCTGTGCGGCCAAGACGTTTACTCAGGCCCGCGATAATGCCCTTCTCCTGGTTCTGGTACGCTTCGCCTACATCATTCACGCCGTGGACCAGAATAACGATCCCCGGCATCGGGCGCGGTACGCCCACACGGCAGGTCTGAGCAACTTCCCCCAAATCCCTGTGTACAGGAATATCCCCTTCTGATATTACCCGTGGCGCATACGGGCTTTTTCTCGCTTCCGTCATTACAGTAACTCCATTTTGTAGGTATCCAGGTCATCGGCATCGAGTAACGATGAATGACCGTTGCTGTCCGTAACACCCTCAACCACGTTTCCGGCCGAGCTGGTCAGCCTGAATTTTTTGTTTGCGAGAATTTGCTCCGGGTCGTCTCCGGCGTGCAGCTGGTAGCGGAGTTTAAATGCGCCCTTATTGAACGGCGGGACCGTGACCTGCGCGCTTTCCGGACCGTCATACTTCAGGTTGGGTCCTTTCAGTTCGATTCCCGTTGGCGAAAAGATGGTGACCAGTCCGTTCGGACTGACTCGGATCCCGCCGCCGCCACAGACCAGCTGTATGCCCTGTTTGGCGCTGCCGTTCAGCTTCCCGGCAGTGCTCGCCATCGTGAAATCTTTCTGCGAGAGCATGTGCATGGCACCACGCTGGGCCTGCGTCGTGATATCCCCGGCACCGGCAATTATCTTGATGCCGAGCTTGCGGACGAACAGCGAGAGTTTTTCCCCCACGGCCAGCGAGAATTTTTTCACCACGTTCACGCTGGAATCCTGTCCTGCTGTTGCGATCAGGTCTTTCCCGGCGGACAGCTGCAGGCTCTGCGGGGTGACGTGTGCGGCACCTTTTTCGGCATACGCCAGAATGCCCGGCCCTGTCAGCTGGTTCAGCACCTGAGCCAGCTGGTTTTGCCGATCGGTATCCACATTCCCGGCACCGGCCGTTAACGCGCTTTGTTGCAGCGTCATCGCCAGCGACAATGCTTTTTCCAGCTGCGCGATGGCGGCCGTCATATCCAGCTGATGGCCCTGCGCGCGGGGCTGGGCCTCTGTGGTAATGAGCACCCCTTTGGCGGCACGCAGCGCCATCCAGTCATCGGTGCGGGCTTCCACGCCCTGCCCGCGTTTTTTCCCCGTGGCATCGACCAGGTGGCCGACGCTGACCTGTCCCTTGCCGTGCTCCGTGGAAATCTTGATATGTTCCTCACCCCGGCGATCCTCAAGGCGGATTTTGTTCGAGGCGGCCGTGCGGATCACGTTGCGGGTATCGTTGCGGTTTGTGACCAAATCCGGATGGCTGCCGTCATGCATGACGTGCGCGATATACGGCCTGTCCGGGTCGCCGCCTTCAAAGGCGACTGCCACCTCCGTCCCGTCCAGCAGCGGGAAGTGAAAACCAAACACATCCCCGCCGTACGGTCTGCCCAGACGCATCAGCGCACTTTCAAAGCCGTCACGTTTTTCATCAAGGTCAAAATCAAACTTCACGCGGTAGCGGCCCTGCGCATCGACTCCGGCATACGTGGGATCGCGATTAATGGCCGCCACGCGGCCGGGCACGGTTCCGGCTATCACCGGACGCGGCAGATAGTCCGGACGGTAGCTGTAGCCGTGCAGATAGGGAATGCCCTTCAGGACGGCGCGATAGTGCTCCGCGCGGCTGCCGGAGAGCGTCATCGTGGTGACAACGAATCCGGGCTTAAACCCGGCAGGAATATCTCCTGTCAGGTTAAACATCACGCCCGGCAGCAGTTCCGGATCGCTGGTCGTCAGCCCCAGCACGCTCTGATTGTTCAGCAGACGCTCATAGCGCAGGCGCGCGTAAAACGTAGCCGTTTCCGCCTCCTGCCCATAAAAGTCGCCTTCACTCAGAAAGTGATCGGCGTAGTGGTACTGTTTGCCGCGGGTTATCCCGTCAGGAATGTCGTTGTCGGTAATGGTTTTATCCGCCTGCGGAGAAAACGGATCGCGATAGTTATAGGTGCGGACCAGCACGTTTTCGGGAATGAGCTGGTAGCGCTCTTCGAGCCCGGTAACGTACTCTTCATGACTGGTCATGCCCGAATGACGGACATATGGCAGCTTTTTATCGCTGAAAACGTAGCGACGGCCCCCGTCACCAAAAATCACCACCGTTTCGGCCGGTACCTTGTCGTGATTTTCAAAGCGAAACCAGATCCCGACTTCGGCCAGCAGGCGGCGGATAAACTGGAGATCGGTTTCTTTCCACTGGATAACCATTTCCCGCAGCGGGTAGCTGAAGCCCAGCTGGTCGAAATCGATGTTGTAACCCTGAAAATGTCCGCTGTCCTTCATTAACTTCGTGACGAGCTCAGGCACCGTCATATCCATGTACACGGCCGAACGGTAATTTCGGTCCATCAGCGCCAGTTCATGCTCCAGCACGCATTCATACAGCGTTTCATCGGCGGACGACTTCAGACGGGAAAATGACGTGATTACGCCATTTATCTGCCGCACCGGCAGCCAGGGATCCTGATGATGCCAGCCTGCTCTCGGATTCGGGGCACGCAGAATAAACTCGGCTATCTGGTTAAGGACGTCTTTAACCGCGATGTTCGGTGTTGGGCTGGTAAAGCGAATAGTATAACGATAAGGTTTACTGAGTTCTTCTTCCCCGCTAAACGAGAGAACATCAGATAAAACGGTTTTATTTCTGGGAAAATAAAGTAAATAACGATTCAGTGTATCCTGATATTGAACCGTGTCTGATTGTCCTGCCATCGTCAATTATCCTTTTGAACAACCGATAAGGTTAATCAAAATATACGCCTGGAGACCGAACATTAAAACCTTATTTCACTGAAAGGGATAAAGGATTTAATTTATTCAACGCGTAAATAAGCGCAAAATAAACATTCATGAATTAAATGAAAAGATAAATACCAGAAAGATATATGACAATACAAGAATACAACTAAGCACTTCGGGTGTAGAGATCAAAGATATTCGATGAGCAACAATAGACATTCAGCTTATTCACGGTCTGATACGCCTTGCCATATAAGGGGCCTCGACGACCCCTTATCTCGTTCACAGGTTAAGAACGTATTACCTTCTACTGGTCTAAAGGTGAACGAACAAAGCCACAAAAATGTTTCAGTGCAAACAGCAGCTCTTAAACTTCTTCCCGCTGCCGCAAGGACACGGATCGTTACGTCCGACCTTCGTGCCGTTCACCGTCGGCTTCTTCACTTCCGGCTGCTGCGGATTGTTTACCCAGTAGTTATACAGGCGCAGCGCCGCAGGCTGGATGCTTTCGATGCTGGCGATATATTCCTCTTCGGACAGTTCATCCAGCTTCTCGCTGTTCTCTTCCGTCCCGTGCAGGGCAATCACGTCAAGATCGGCCTTCAGGGCTTCCGGCAAGGCTGACCAGTCCGTCAGCGCCACGCCGCGCATATAGCCATAGCACCACTCTTCCACCACGGTATAGCTCTCACCGTCCACGTCGTTATAACCGAACATAGGTTCAAACTGATCCGGGTACTCGCTCAGGCGCTCGGCGATATCGTTCATATGCTTAAAGCAGAGATCGATAAAACGGTTCATCTCACGATCGTTTTTCCAGCGCGGAATGTACTTCTCGCCACCCCACACCGCCACCAGCCAGGCATCTGGCTCAACGACAACAGGACCGGAAAGCACTGCGGTAAGCATGCCGTCCAGTTCGGACACGTCAATCACGGACGCGTCATCATGACCGTAAGACATTAACGTCTCTTCAAGCCACGCCATTTCGCTTTCATTCAATGGGCCTTCAGTCATCGCTGATACTCCTGCAAAAAAGGAAACGATCCTAACACATATCTCACTCCTCTCCGGGCTGAAGTTTAGGTCTTTATTGCTGCAAAAACGTGCAAATCGTGACCTTTGCACAACTTATAGGCTTTATTGTTAACGATATGTGATCTCCGCTGTAATTTCTTCTCCTCCCGCAAGGCGGCATAACGCGGCGCTCTATACTCAAACATGTCGCATGCCCGTCAATGGGTTAACCATTCTGGCAACGTTTTTGCTTAACGTTCTTCGCGCGCCTCTGCGCAGGGAAATCTCGCCGTACTATGCAGGATGCCGTCTGTATCTTGTTCGTTTAGTGCATTTTGTTCTTGCTCGTGTTTCGGATTGGCTGCGCCGTCGGGCGTTCGGGTTTACGCCGTGGTGCAAAAACCTCTTTGCTAAGGAACATAATAATGTCGCTGAAATTTATCAGAACTCCTCTTTCTCTTGTGTTGGCCGGTTGCCTGGTGACGGCGTTTTCCGCCCAGGCAGATATTGTGATTGGCGTGGCCGGGCCGTTCACGGGTCCGAATGCGACCTATGGCGATCAGTACTGGCACGGCGCAACGCAGGCCGCTGAAGACATCAATGCCGCAGGCGGCATTAACGGCGAGAAGATCAAACTGGTTCAGGGGGATGATGCCTGCGAGCCCAAGCAGGCCGTGGCCGTGGCCAACCGTTTAGTTGACCAGGATAAGGTCAACGCCGTGGTCGGCCATTTCTGCTCATCTTCCACAATGCCCGCCTCCGAGGTGTACAGCGACGCGGGCATTATTTCGATTACCCCCGGCTCAACTAACCCGCTGATCACCGAACGCGGCATGAGCGATATGTTCCGCATGTGCGGCCGCGATGACCAGCAGGGTCAGGTGGCCAGCGACTTCATCATCGACAAGCTGAAAGCCAAGCGCGTGGTCATCATTCACGATAAAGACACCTATGGTCAGGGCCTGGCTGACGCCACCAAAGCGGCGCTGGCGAAACGCGGCGTTCAGGATGTGATGTATGAGGGGTTATCCCGCGGTGAAAAAGACTTTAACGCGCTGGTGACGAAGATCGGCGCGCAAAAACCGGACGTCGTATTCTTCGGTGGCTGTCACCCGGAAGCCGGCCCGCTGGTTCGCCAGATGCGTGAACAGGGCGTGCAGGCGAAATTCTTCTCCGGCGACTGTATTGTCAACGAAGAGATGGTGACCGCTGCGGGGGGCCCGCAATATACCAACGGCATTTACATGACCTTCGGTAAAGACCCGCGCCTCATCCCGGACGGTAAAGCGGTTATCGAGAAATTCCGCGCAGGTAAATTCGAGCCGGAAGGTTACACCCTTTACTCCTATGCCTCCGTACAGGCTATTGCCGCAGCCTTCAAGGCCACCGGCGGCAAGGACTCCGCCAAAGCCAGCGAGTGGCTGAAAGCCAATTCCGTCGACACGGTGATGGGCAAAAAAGCCTGGGACAGCAAAGGCGATCTGAAAGTGTCTGACTACGTGGTTTACCAGTGGGACGACAAAGGAAAATATAAGGAAGTGCAGTAACGGGACGGAGTCACGCTCAACGTCGGCGGGCATGCCCGTCGGCGCGTAATAAACATCCGGCTGCGCGCATTGCGCAGCCTATAAAACGAGCGCGCTAAGATGAGTACATTCTTCCTGCAACAGTTAATCAATGGCTTAACGCTGGGCTCCGTCTACGGTTTAATCGCCATCGGCTACACCATGGTGTACGGCATTATCGGGATGATCAATTTCGCCCACGGCGAAGTGTATATGATTTCCGCGTATCTCTGCGCCATTGGCCTGGCGCTGCTCTCGTTCTTCGGTCTGCAGTCGTTCCCACTGCTCATTCTCGGGACGCTGGTGTTCACCATTGTGGTAACCGGAGTGTACGGCTGGACCATCGAGCGTATCGCCTACAAGCCGCTGCGCAACTCGACGCGCCTGGCGCCGCTGATCTCCGCCATTGGGATGTCTCTTATTCTGCAAAACTACGCGCAGCTGAGCCAGGGTCCGCGTCAGCAAGGAGTGCCGACCATGCTGGACGGCGTGATTCGCCTGCATCTGGGCGACGGCTTCGTGCAGATAACCTACACCAAAGTGTTTATTCTGGTTGCCTCGTTTGCCGGCATGCTGGTGCTCACCTGGATAATCAACCGTACCCGGCTGGGCCGGATGTGCCGCGCGGTACAGCAGGATCGTAAGATGGCCTCCATTCTGGGCATTAACACCGATCGGATTATTTCGCTGGTCTTTGTCATCGGCGCGGCGATGGCCGGTCTGGCGGGGGTGTTGATCACCATGAATTACGGCACCTTTGATTTCTACGTCGGGTTCGTGATCGGCATTAAAGCCTTCACTGCGGCGGTGCTCGGCGGCATCGGCTCCCTTCCCGGCGCCATGCTCGGTGGCCTAATCCTTGGCGTGGCGGAAGCCCAGTTCTCGGGCATGGTGAATTCGGACTATAAAGACGTCTTTTCGTTCGGCCTGCTGGTCATGATCCTTATTTTCCGTCCCCAGGGCCTGCTTGGGCGCCCGATTGTGGCCAAAGTGTGAGGGAGATAATGATGACATCACACGGTTTTTCACTTAAACGCTGCATGCTGGACGCGATTTTTTCCGGGCTGATAGCGCTGATTATTTTCGGCCCCATAGCGGGCGTGGTGCTGGACGGTTACAGCTTTAACTTCGCCGGGCAACGGCTGGCCTGGATGGTTGGCATCGTCATGTTCGGGCGTTTTCTGTTGAGCGTCTTTTTAGGTACCGCCGCGGGCGCCCGTTTCCAGGCGCGCTTCGAAGCCGATAGCGTGGGCGTATATGTCCGGCCACCGGAATATAAAAGCCGCATGCGCTGGATTATTCCTTTGGTAATTGCCCTTGCGATTTGCTTTCCGTTTGTCGCCACTAAATATGTGCTGACCGTCGCCATTCTCGGGCTGATCTACGTGCTTCTCGGTCTGGGGCTGAATATCGTCGTGGGTCTGGCCGGCCTGCTGGATCTGGGATATGTCGCGTTCTACGCAATTGGGGCGTACGGTCTGGCGCTGGGATACCAGTATCTCGGCTTAGGCTTCTGGAGCATGCTGCCGCTGGCGGCCATCATGGCCGCCGCCGCAGGCGCTCTGCTCGGCTTCCCGGTACTGCGCATGCACGGTGACTATCTGGCCATCGTCACCCTCGGGTTCGGGGAGATCATTCGCCTGATACTGAACAACTGGTTGACCTTCACCGGCGGCCCAAACGGCGTCTCGGCCCCTCCCCCCACCTTTTTCGGCCTGGAATTTGGACGACGCGCGAAAGAAGGCGGCGTGCCCTTCCACGAATTTTTCCACCTGACCTACAACCCGAACATGAAGTTTATTTTTATCTACGCGGTGCTGTTCCTGGTGGTGATGCTGGTGCTCTATATCAAGCACCGCCTGACGCGGATGCCGATTGGTCGGGCGTGGGAAGCGCTGCGTGAAGACGAAATTGCCTGCCGCTCGATGGGGCTGAATCATGTTCTGGTTAAGCTCTCCGCCTTTACGCTGGGCGCGTCGACCGCGGGCATTGCCGGGGTGTTCTTCGCCACCTATCAGGGGTTCGTGAATCCCACCTCCTTTACCTTCTTTGAATCGGCGCTGATCCTCGCCATTGTGGTGCTGGGCGGGATGGGCTCGACGCTTGGCGTGGTGCTGGCCGCCTTTGTGCTCACGGTAACGCCGGAACTGCTGCGCAGTTTTGCCGAGTACCGCGTCCTGCTGTTTGGCATGCTCATGGTGGTGATGATGATCTGGCGTCCGCGCGGTTTGATCCGCATTAACCGCAGCGGGTTTGCCGTGCGTAAGGGCGTCGCGCCATGAACGGAACGATATTACGCGTTGAACATCTGATGATGCACTTCGGCGGGATTAAGGCGCTAAACGACGTCAACCTGGACGTTCAGCGTGGCTCAATTACCGCCCTGATTGGGCCAAACGGGGCGGGAAAAACAACCGTGTTTAACTGCCTGACGGGCTTCTACAGGGCCTCCGGCGGCAACATTTTATTTAATACCCGCCATAAAACGACCAACGTTATTCAGGTGCTCGGACAAAAATTCCAGCCGGGAGACTGGATTAACCCCGCGCAGTTCGGGCAGCGTCTTTTCTACAAAATGTTCGGCGGAACGCATCTGGTCAACCGCGCAGGGCTGGCGCGCACGTTTCAAAATATCCGTCTTTTTCGCGAGATGTCTGTCGTAGAAAACCTGCTGGTTGCGCAGCATATGCGCGTTAACCGCAATCTGCTTGCCGGGATCTTAAATACGCCGGCATACCGGCGGGCGGAAAGCGACGCCCTGGACAGGGCCTTCTACTGGCTGGAAGTGGTGGATCTGGTGGAGTGCGCCAATCGCCTGGCGGGAGAGATGTCGTACGGCCAGCAGCGGCGTCTGGAAATTGCGCGCGCAATGTGCACCGGGCCGGAAATGATCTGTCTGGATGAACCCGCCGCCGGGCTTAACCCAGTTGAAACGCATAAGCTCAGCAGCATTATTCGCTTTCTGCGGGATCATCATGACATCACGGTACTACTGATTGAGCATGATATGGGGATGGTGATGGAGATTTCGGACGAGATTATCGTGCTCGACCACGGGGATGTTATTGCCAGGGGAAAACCCGAGCAGATCCAGCATGATGAAAAGGTTATTGCCGCCTACCTGGGTACGGATGAAAGCGAGGTCACCCTATGAGCGTACCGCTGCTGGCATTTCGCGAGGTGGACGTGTTCTACGGCGTCATTCAGGCGCTGAAGCAGGTTTCCCTCGAGGTCAATAAGGGTGAAACCGTGGCGCTGATTGGCGCAAACGGCGCGGGTAAATCGACATTGCTGATGTCCATCTTTGGCCAGCCCCGTATTCGCAGCGGACAGATCCTTTTCAGCGGCGAAGATATCAGCCATAAATCCACCCACTACGTCGCGTCCGGAGGCATTGCGCAGGCGCCGGAAGGCAGACGAATCTTCCCGGATATGACCGTTGAAGAGAACCTGCTGATGGGAACCATCCCCATCGGCAGCCAGTTTGCGGCTGAAGATATGCAAACCATGTTTGACCTCTTCCCTCGCCTTAAAGAGCGGCGCAAGCAGCGCGCGATGACCATGTCCGGCGGGGAGCAGCAGATGCTGGCGATCGCCCGGGCGCTGATGAGCCGTCCGAAGCTGCTGCTGCTGGATGAACCGAGCCTCGGTCTGGCGCCGATTGTGGTGAAACAGATCTTCCAGACGCTGCGCGAGCTGGCCCGCAACGGCATGACCATCTTTCTGGTGGAGCAGAATGCGCATCACGCGCTGAAGCTTTCCGACCGCGGGTATGTGATGGTTAACGGACAGATCCGGCTGAGCGGCAGCGGTGAAGAGCTGCTGGGGAATCAGGAGGTGAGGAAGGCGTATTTAGGTGGGGTGTGATTTGATATCTGCCAAATGGGCTGATTCCGTGATGGATCATTTCGGCACATATGGGATAGAAGAACTGGAGTATACGTTAGTCGATATCGCCTCTTTGTTTGGATTGCTTTCGGCAATTCTTACAGGTTTGTTAGTAAGAAACGTAGTAAAAAGAATGTGATTTATGAGCCTTCAGGCTTAGCCGCGAAGGCTTTTTTGACCCGGAAACGCAAAACCCCGAAAGTTGGATACCTGACTTTCGGGGTTCACTTCATTTCGGTGGTTACACGATAACGTCGTTAAATAAAACTATCGTCGTCATCGCTGTAGTCGTCATCTACATCGTCATTCTGCCAGACGTCGTTATTACTGCCTAACGGATCGTTCTGGTTGAGGAAACGGGTGTCAGAGATGTTATTAACCTCGCCGTATTGATTACCGACAAACGGTTCGCCACCGACGGGCATTGTCGGTTCTTCGATGATGTTCACGATCTCTTCCGGCCGCGACTGATGGAACATGCTGGTAAGCATCTCGGCAAGCGCTATGCCACCGGCCACGCCAGCGGCTGTCTGGAGCGCGCCAGCCATAAAACCGCCGCCGCGAGTAGCTGGCGCCCGAGAATAATCCTGCGCCGGTGGCTGTTGCGGCTGGGCATTCCAGCTGTTGTCAGGCTGCGGGTTACTTTTCCCGCCACCAAACAGGCCGCCGAGGAAACTGCCGCCCGTCGAGGGTTTGCTTTTTTGCGCGGCTAATTCGCTTTCAAGCTCCTGAACCCGGGCCTGTAGGCGTTTCAGCGCCGCTTCCTGAATCAAAATCGACTGCGCCATATAGTAGGGGGCCGCAGGCTGCTGTCTGACAAATTCAGCGATCTGACGCTCTGCATCTGCATCCCGTTGGCTGTTTTGTTGTCCGGTCTGTTTTAGACGCTCGAAAAGGCCGTTGATAAGCTGCTGTTCTTCATATTGCATGACAATAACCTTCCGCTCTCCAGGGTGGATACCAACCAGTTTATCAGCGGCGGCAACCTGTGTCTGGCGAGTGAAATGTTTGTTTAAGATTGGTTGCAGGTTAGCTGAAAATTGCCCTGCTTTCTGGGCTTGTTATTAGAGAGTCAGGCTTAACCTTCTGGTATAACAGCAAATTCTCGGGCACAGCAGGATCGGGACGATGATGAGATACGATCACTTCGCCCTGAGCCAAAGGCACAAAAAAACCACCTTTCGGTGGTTTCACGACACTGCTTATTGCTTTGATTATTCTTTGTTTCCCATGGTACCCGGAGTGGGACCTGAACCCACACAGCGCGAACGCCGAGGGATTTTAAAAACTATAAGAGAGCCTTACGCATCATAAGCTTATGATACGTAAGACTCTTTTATATGGTAATCGCAGGTAATCACTGGTGATGATTGCACTTCTGCTGCCACTATTTTCGGAGAGCTAAATCCAGTTTTTCTCACAATCCAGCGGAAGATCAAGCGTTTGAATGGCTGCTTCAAAATCAGCGTCTACATGGCGTCGACGCTTCGACAAAAGTGTAACTCTACAATTCACCATCAACTCGGTGGGGCTTTTGCATTTTCTTTTTCGTAGTATCCTCATTATCATTCTGTCTGTTTCACAAGCAAAACCATAAGGAAGGTTTGAATTGGACAGCGCGAAATCTCTGGCAAAAAGGATGCTGAAAAGTCTGGATGTTGGCGATTCCGGTTTCCTGGCTTCTGTAGCCCAAGGAATGCTCTCTTTCCCGGTCAGTATGTATTACCTCGGATATGACTTCATGGACACGACTCATCGTCATTCTAATTTTGATGATCGAGTGAGGATGGCTAACATGCTCAAACGAGGGATATCGGTTCATCAGTAAGCTCAAAAAATAGTTAATGCCGTAATCAGAGAGTTCATGTCAAAAGTTAACATGGACAGTATTCAGGGTATTGCACAAAATTTTACAGGCGTAATGGCTGGTAAATTCATATTCGCTGAGCTAACCGGAGTAAAGCTAGGTGCTGCCGTATCGACACGTATTATGACCTCGTTCGCCGCTGGCGTAGTCATCGGAAGTGCTCTGACGATTGGCGCAGAAACATCGAGAGCTATCTATACGGCCAGAAAGCTTGAAAACCAAAACCCTGCACTCTACTACCGACTTAAGAGTATGGGTGATTTGGATCTTCTGTATTTTCTTGTTGAAGATAAATTGAAACCTTTTCTTGACGCATGCAGCGTAGCAGATGTAAACAAGCATGAATTTAACGAAGTATGTAAATACTTTTTTGGTGGATTATGAACACTCAGGACATTATCAAACTAATAGCATCCAGAATTCTGCGCGGGTTGGGGATGGGAATTGCTTCTGCGGGCCTATTGTCCTGTATTTATTTCTTTTCATTTTCAAAAGACGAATCCCGTTTTATCTGGGGCGCAGCGTCTGGTGCTCTCATTGTACTTGGTTACTTTATATACCGAATTGCGATACTCAAGGTTTTTGACGAACGTTGAAGACCTCAATTGCTCTTACTCCAGCAAAAAGCCCCCCGATTGGTGGGCCTGGCGTTAGAGGGTCAGGCTTGACTGCTTCCTGCCATAATTAGATTATGGAAAAGCATCGGATGGGATGAAATCAGCTGGTAACCTATAGCGTGGTACGCGTTTGGTTGGTGTTCGAGGTGCAGTAATACCCTCTTTCTCTGGCGAAGCCGAATGGCGAAACAATGGCAATGGCGAAAAACAGATAATAAAAAACCACCTTTCGGTGGTTTATACGACACTGCTTATCATTGATTTTATTCTTTATTTCCCATGGTACCCGGAGTGGGACTTGAACCCACACAGCGCGAACGCCGAGGGATTTTAAATCCCTTGTGTCTACCGATTCCACCATCCGGGCTCGGGAAGAAAGTGGAGGCGCGTTCCGGAGTCGAACCGGACTAGACGGATTTGCAATCCGCTACATAACCGCTTTGCTAACGCGCCGTAAAACTTTTCAAACTGACACCCGCTACTGCGCATGTCTTTAATCTGGAGCGGGAAACGAGACTCGAACTCGCGACCCCGACCTTGGCAAGGTCGTGCTCTACCAACTGAGCTATTCCCG
>NZ_QFXN01000116.1:0-54429 GCF_003144775.1 Enterobacter sp. CGMCC 5087
TGTCATCAAGCAAACGTCTAACCACTTGATTTCATTATCGTCCGGCTTGCTGTGCCGCCGTTCGATGCGTTGCATTCTACTGATATGACGTTATGAGTCAACGTTATTTTTTGCATCCCCGGATCGTTTGCTGAAAATTACGGCGAAACGATCACTGATCAAGCAAATCCCCGCGAGCAGCGTTCAAATATTGCAGCATGGACCACAGCGTCAGCACTGCCGCCACCCACAGCAGACCAATTCCCGCCCACTCAACCCAGGCGTTCGGACGCCAGAGCATCCAGACCAGCGCCGCCATCTGCGCCGTCGTTTTGACTTTACCAATCCAGGAGACCGCCACGCTGCTGCGTTTGCCCAGTTCCGCCATCCACTCGCGCAGCGCAGAGATAATGATCTCGCGGCCGATCATGGTGGCCGCGGGCAGCGTCACCCACCAGGTGTGATAGTGCTCGGCCACGAGCACCATGGCGATAGCGACCATCACTTTGTCTGCCACCGGATCGAGGAAGGCACCGAAACGGGTGCTTTGATTCCAGCGACGGGCCAGATAGCCATCAAACCAGTCGGTGACTGCCGCGATCAGAAAGAGCAATGCGCAGGCGAAAGGTGCCCAGACGACCGGCAGATAAAACGCCAGTACAAAGAACGGAATGAGTACAACACGAAAGAGAGTGAGCAACGTAGGGATATTAAATTGCATAATGACGGTAACTGTTTGTTGTCAGTAAAATTTAGCTCTATGTTGCTACAGAGCCCTCAATGTTTCAACGAGTAGTAGATCTTTTCTGCCAGCCCTTGCGAAATACCCGGCACTTTTGCAATTTCCTCCATGCTGGCGTTGAGTAATCCTTGCAATCCGCCCATATATTTCAGCAGCATCTGCCGACGTTTTGGCCCCACGCCTTCGATCGTTTCCAGGCTACTGGTGTTTTTTACCTTCGCCCGTTTTTTGCGGTGACCGCTGATGGCATGGTCGTGTGATTCATCGCGAATATGCTGGATGACGTGCAGCGCCGGGGAGTCCGGCGGCAGGCTGAAGCCCTCACCTTCCGGCTCGAAGAACAGTGTCTCCAGACCAGCCTTACGATCGGCCCCTTTTGCAACACCCAGCAGCAGCGGATGGTTTTTATCCCAGCTGACATCAAGCGACTCAAATACCGCTTTTGCCTGGCCGAGCTGCCCTTTCCCGCCGTCAATCAGGATCACATCCGGGATTTTGCTCTCTTCTATGGCTTTACCATAGCGACGACGCAGCACCTGATTCATGGCCGCATAGTCATCGCCCGGCGTGATCCCGGTGATGTTATAGCGGCGATACTCGGCGCGCAGTGGGCCATTCGCATCAAACACCACGCATGACGCCACCGTCTGTTCCCCCATCGTGTGACTGATGTCGAAACACTCCATCCGCTTCACTTCCGGGAGCTTTAGCAACGTCGCCAGGGCAGATAAGCGCTGGTGCACCGTCGACTGCTGCGACAGCTTAGTGGTGAGCGCCGTTGCCGCGTTGGTCCGCGCCAGCTTCAGATAGCGCGCGCGATCGCCGCGCGGTTTGGTTTGTACATTGACCCGACGGCCCGCCAGTTCAGAGAGCGAATCGGCCAGCAGGGTTTTATCGTCAAGATTAAAATCGAGCAGGATTTCAGAAGGCAGCGTGCGCATCTGGCTGCCCTGCAGATAGAACTGGCCGACAAAGGTTTCCACCACTTCACCCAGTTCAGTACCGCCGGGTACTTTCGGGAAATAGCTGCGGCTGCCGAGCACTTTGCCCTGGCGAATAAACAGCACGTGCACGCAGGCCATTCCGGCGTCAAAGGCCACGCCGATGACATCAAGATCGTCACCGGTATTTGAGACAAACTGTTTCTCAGTCACTCTGCGCACCGCCTGGATTTGGTCGCGGATACGCGCGGCCTCTTCGAACTCGAGTGCGGCGCTGGCTTTTTCCATCCGCGCGATCAGCTGCGTTAACACCTGATCGTCCTTGCCTGCTAAGAACAGGCGCACATACTCCACCTGCTGGGCATACTCTTCTTCACTCACCAGCCCGGCCACGCACGGTCCCAGGCAGCGTCCAATCTGGTACTGCAGGCATGGCCGCGAACGGTTACGGTAAACGCTGTTTTCACACTGGCGGATCGGGAAGATTTTTTGCAGCAGCGCCAGCGTTTCTCGCACGGCATAGCCGTTGGGGAACGGCCCGAAATATTCACCCTTCGCATGTTTTGCACCACGGTGCATGGCGAGGCGCGGATGGGTGTCGCCGCTCAGAAAGATAAACGGGTAGGATTTATCATCCCGCAACAGGACGTTATAGCGCGGCTGGTAGAGCTTAATATAGTTGTGCTCAAGCAGCAGCGCTTCTGTCTCGGTGTGCGTGACGGTGACATCAATATTCTGAATGAGTGAGACCAGCGCTTCGGTCTTACGGGAGGCCAGGTTACTGCGAAAATAGCTGGAGAGGCGTTTTTTAAGATCTTTTGCCTTCCCCACGTAGATAACCGTACCGCCAGCGTCATACATGCGATAGACGCCAGGCTGGCTGGTTACGGTTTTCAGAAATGCTTTTGAATCGAACACATCACTCACTGACTTAACAACGTCTCCGCATTACACAAACCGTGCCGGATGGCCAGGTGCGTCAGTTCGACGTCACCATGAATGTTCAGTTTACTGAACATCCGGTAACGATAGCTGTTCACCGTTTTCGGGCTGAGATTCAGCTGTTCCGAGATCTCATTCACCTTCTGACCTTTGGTGATCATCAGCATAATCTGCAATTCACGCTCGGACAAACTGGCAAACGGTGATTCGGTTTTCTCGGGCTCGATCTGACTCAGCGCCATCTGCTGAGCAATGTCGGATGCAATGTAGCGCTGTCCGGCAAACACGGAACGGATTGCATTGACGACTTCCTGCGGCGCAGCACCTTTACTCAGGTAGCCCGCTGCGCCCGCCTGCATCACTTTCGCGGGCAGTGGGTTTTCGGTATGCACGGTCAGCATGATGACTTTGGTATCAACAAAGGTACGCGCGATTTTGCGTGTTGCTTCAAGACCACCGATACCGGGCATATTCATATCCATTAGTACCACATCGGCCGAGTTTGTGCGGCACCATTTTACCGCATCTTCGCCGCAGCACGCCTCACCGGCAACTTTAATACCTTTAATATCTTCAAGAATGCGTCGTATCCCTGCGCGCACCAGTTCGTGGTCATCAACAAGAAGGACGTTGATCAAAGGAAATGTCTCCAGAATAGGGATAACGCTACTGAGTGATAATTTGGTTTATATTAACGGTTTTCCTCGCAAGATTAAAACGTTAAAAAACCGGCTATTCGATTTTGCTCTCGTTTTTGGAAATTAGGCTGTACAGTCCGTGGAAAGAGAGGCCATGCATTCAGGGCTTTTGCAGCTTTTTTTAAGCATCTGTATTCAAAAAGTTACAAAAAACTTGCAGGCTTTTCCTGCAAAAAAACAGATCTCAAATTTTTGTAACAATAATTAACGGTAAGCGAGCCGGGCATAAACAATTAATAGCCTTTAACGGCGGTTAAGTTTACCGGTACGTTCTGTTTACGCAATTAAACACCCACGTAAAAGTACAAAAAACAAGCACTGCATTTTTTGCTCCAGCTTGTGGTATACTCCGCCGCCTTGACTTTCGTCGTCGCGCTTTAGCGCCGTTTAATAATGAGGAAAATAAATGAGCACACCTGAATTTGCCACTGCGGAGAATAACCAGGAACTGGCACAGGAAGTAAACTGCCTGAAAGCACTGCTGACGCTGATGCTGCAGGCGATGGGCCAGGCTGATGCCGGTCGTGTGATCATTAAAATGGAAAAACAAATCGCGGAGATGGAAGACCAGGCTGAATCTGCGGTATTTGCTAACACCGTTAAGCAAATCAAACAAGCCTACCGCCAGTAACAAAAAACGGCTGGATGCAGTGCATTCAGCCGTTTGTTCGTCTGTCACGCAGAACGTAGTATCCTGTCAGATCAGTCCCGTTGCCGCCGCGTAGCACGCAATCTGGGTTTTGTTGGGCGCGTTGAATTTCTTCTGCATATTTTTCTGATGGAAATTAACGGTATTCTCAGAGATAGAGAGAATGATCGCTATTTCCGCTGACGTCTTCCCTTCCGCAGTCCATTTCAGAATTTCGCGCTCGCGTTTGCTGAATTTCATTTCGGGTGGCATTACCATCCCATCTTCGAAACGCATCAGAGAAGTTAAGGCCATTTGCACCAGCATTTGCAGCCGCAGTTCTATTTCCTCACGGGCAAAAGGCCCTTCCTGTACACTAGTACGAGAAACAGACAGGAAGCCAAGCGCATGATTAGGCAGCATCAGGCACTGCGTTATTCCCGCGCGTAAACCGTGGTCCTGGGCGCTATGCCATAATTCCTGAGCCTCGGCAAATAATGCGTCTGTCCATGGCAAATGACCCTGGATGAAATTTTCCGCTTTTAAAACAGGATCGATAGCGAAATAGTTCGCGGATTGATATTGCGCCATCCACGGCTTTGGATAAGTGGTCTGCAAAGAGATTTTAGGGCGCGTAAAGGGCACGGGATGCCGCACGCAGAGCGCGTAATAATCGAATTCCAGCGCCTGAGTTTGCCGCTCTAACTCCCGATATACCTCATCGGTATTCGTCAATTCCTGAAACCGGAGGGAGCAATCCCGTCGCCAGGTGAAAAAGTCTGAATCCTTCATACTTACTAAATGAAGCCTCTAAAAGATAATCATTATTATGGTGAATATAACCTAACACATAAAACTTTTTTCTAACTACAAAATATCGGCATTAGCACAATTAACTTTACTATTGATAAGGTTTATCCGGGCCGGATGGAATAAAAAAACAAACGACTGCCCCCGAAGGGAGAATAATTTGCTCCAGCCTAACTTTCTGGAGCAAATTAGTGCAAAAATTCTACTGCATAAGGAATTTTTCAAGGAACTGACGGGTTCGGGGCTGTTGAGGGTTAGCGAACAGGCTTTTCGCTGGCCCCTGCTCCACAATCCGCCCCTGATCCATGAAGATGGCTCTGTCAGCAACATCGCGTGCAAAGCTCATTTCATGCGTCACGATCACCATCGTCCGTTTTTCCTGCGCCAGCTGGCGAATGGTGTTCAGCACCTCACCCACCAGTTCCGGATCGAGCGCAGAGGTCGGTTCATCAAACAGAATCACGTCAGGACGCATCGCCAGCGCGCGCGCTATCGCCACGCGCTGCTGTTGGCCGCCCGACAGACGGCGCGGATAGCTGGTCTCTTTCCCCGCCAGCCCGACTTTGGCGAGCAGTTCGCGCGCGCGCGCCGTCGCTTCCTCTTTTGGCTCACCTTTAACGATAACCGGCCCTTCGATAATGTTCTCCAGCACGGTACGGTGCGGGAAGAGATTAAAGTTCTGGAAAACGAAGCCGACATGCTGGCGCAGGCGGCGAATTAACCCTTTCTGCTGGCTAATGGATTTCCCGGTATCAATCGTTATCTCCCCAACCCGAATCGTGCCGCCTTCCGGCTGTTCAAGCAGGTTAATACTACGCAGCAGCGTCGTCTTTCCCGAACCGCTCGGTCCGATAATCGCCACCACTTCACCCTGCTCTACTTCAAGATCGATCCCGTGGAGCACCGTTTGACCGTGGAATTTTTTCACCAGGTTTTTGACGTCGATAGCACTCATTTTGGATCACGCTCCTGGCGGTTAAGCTGGTTTTCGAAGTAGTTTTGCAGGGCAGACAGCACCGTCGCCATCACCCAGTAAATCAGCGAGGCGGCCAGATACATGGTAAAGACTTCAAGCGTGCGCGAAGTAATGAGCTGCGCCTGACGGAACAGTTCCGGAACCTGAATCGTTGCCGCCAGGGAGGTATCTTTCACCAGGCTAATGAAGCTGTTGCTCAGCGGTGGAAGCGCCACGCGTGCCGCCTGCGGCAGAATGGCCCGACGCAGCGTCTGCCATGGCGTCATCCCGATACTGGCTGCTGCCTCCCACTGCCCTTTGTCAATGGAGGAGATCGCCGCTCGCAGGGTTTCTGACGTGTACGCCGCGGTATTGAGCGACAGACCAATCATCGCTGCGGGGATCGGATCCAGCTCGATACCAAACTGCGGCAAGCCGTAGTAGATCATAAAGAGCTGGGCGATAAGCGGCGTGCCGCGAAATACGGAGATATAAAAGCGCGCCAGCCAGCGTACCGGCAGGATGGATGACATGCGCATTAATGCCAGCACAAATCCCAGCACCAGCCCGAAGAACATCCCGCCGATACTGAGCTGTAACGTAAATACCGCACCTTTCAGCAGATACGGCAGAGAATCAATAACCAGTTGAATACTTTCTTGCATTATTATTTTTCGACCTGATTTTTAGACGTGAGGATGGTAGGCAAACAGCGCAGGCGCCCCGCCGGTATGGACAAATAAAATCGGCCCTTCATCCTTAAAGCGTTTCTGCGCAATGCCGTCAATCAGCCCGGCCATCGCTTTGCCGGTATAAACCGGATCGAGCAGTATCCCCTCGAGGCGCGCCAGCAGCTTCACCGCTTCCATGCCCTCTTCGTTAGGCGTACCGTAACCCGGCGCAAAATAGTCGTCCCAGAGCAGAATGTCGGCCCTGGCCTTCAGCTCCAGCTGCGCGGCTACCGCCTGTTGTAAAGTGACCACTTTCGGCTTCTGATCCGCGACGCTGCGGGACACCGTCACGCCAACCAGCTCGACGTCAGGCAGCAGTTGTTCGAGCCCCACCGCCAGCCCGGCATGCGTGCCCGCACTGCCGGACGCGACAACCACTGAGGAGAGGCTCACCGCGCCCTCGCACTGCTGCGCGATTTCCAGCGCACTTTCCACATACCCCAGCGCGCCCAGCGCGTTCGAACCGCCGACGGGGATAACGTAGGGGCGGAACCCCTGCGCTTCCAGACGCGTCGCCAGCTCGTCGAGCTGGGCGGCCGGATCGGTCAACGCATCCACCATTTCGACCTGCACGTTAAACAGGTCCAGCAGCAGACGGTTGCCGTTGGTGAGATAGTTTTCTGCCCGCGTACCAATCGGGTTTTCCAGCAATGCCACGCAGTGGAGCCCGAGCTTTGCCGCCACTGCCGCCGTCTGACGAACGTGGTTGGACTGGATAGCCCCGGCGGTAATGAGCGTATCCGCGCCTTCGCGCAGTGCATCAGCCGCCAGAAACTCCAGCTTGCGCAGCTTATTGCCCCCCATCGCCATCGGCGTCACGTCGTCACGCTTGATAAAAATATCGCGCCCTAAATAATCAGAAAATCGCGGCAGATACTCCAGCGGCGTCGGCGCGCCGATGAACTCCAGGCGGGGAAAGCGCGTTAAATTCTGTAGTGACATGGGTTCTCCGGTAACTCTGACAAAATGTGATATTTTTCATTATGCACGCAGACGCGAAAGAAATAAAAAAGGCGCTTTTAAAAGCGCCTTTTTTTGCGGCAGAAGCTTATTTCGTGACGTCTGCACCGAACCACTTCTCGGAGAGCGCCTTCAGGCTGCCGTCTTTTTGCATGTCGGCAATCGCGGAATCAATCGCTTTGACCAGGTCTTCGTTACCTTTACGAACGGCAACGCCTGATTCCTGACGAGAGAACGCATCACCCGCTACCGCCAGGGTATTGTTGGTTTTCTTCACCAGATCCAGCGCGGCCAGGCGGTCAACCAGAATGGCGTCGATACGGCCCACGCGCAGATCCTGGTATTTCGTAGGGTCATCATCATAAGTGCGGATATCCACGCCCTGCACGTTCTGGCGCAGCCACTCTTCGTAGTTGGTACCCAGACCGACACCGACTTTCTTCCCTTTCAGGTCCGCGGCAGTTTTAATTCCGCCTTCGTTGCCTTTCTTCACCAGCGCCTGAATACCGGACACGGTGTACGGCGTAGAGAAGTCATATTTCTTCTTACGCTCGTCAGAAATGGTCACCTGATTAATCACCACATCAATACGTTTGGAATCCAGCGACGCCAGCATACCGTCCCATTTGGTCGGTTTCAGTGACGCTTTAACGCCAAGGTGCTTCGCCAGCTCTTCAGCAAACTCCACTTCAAAACCGGTCAGCTTACCGTCATCGCCCTGGAAGCTGAACGGAGGATAGGTTCCTTCCAGCCCGACCAGCAGCGTACCGCGCTCTTTTACTTTATTCAGCAGGTTTTCTGCGGCGAACGTTTTCACGCTCATGCCCGCAACCAGCGCAACGGCCATAACACCCATCAGCGCCTGACGACCCAGAAGTGCAAATTTCATAAATACCCCGATATAGTGGAATTTTTACGTAGTGTAGAGAAATCGCCTGCAACGTCAAAGGCGACTGCGCTACATCTTATTCTTTTTTAATATATATCAGAAGTTGTTCCGGCGTGGGCTTTCTGCTTTATGGCACCCGGCATTTGTACCTTATATTGTGCGTACTTGCGCAGCGCAATCCGGTAGTTGTTGGTGCTGGTCGCAGGCAACCACGGCTCCAGGTTCTCGTCGAGATAACCGGTTTTGAGCAGATCGCGGGAAATGTTGTTCACGGTCAGATGCTGCCCGAGGCGGCGCAGGCGAACCACGTATTCGCGAACGGTGCCGTGGCTCATCTCCGTTTGTTCAAACAGGAACTGCTTGAAGCCGATAATGTCGAAGAAGTCGCTTTGCTCTTTGCAATGGAGATCGCCACAGAAACGGCAAAGCGCCACCCACTCTTTTTGCTCTTCGAGCCATGCTGCTTCGTCCATCAACGTGTCGAGGCGCGAAATCGCGATCTTATTGACGATTTCGCCGCGGCGAACCAGCGTGATACGATCGAGTAACTTGTTACAGTGGGCGCAATGCGTCTGGCTGTGTTTAAAGTCTTTCAGGTAGCGGCTTAAAGGCCGTCTTTTAGATTGCTGCACCGTCATGATAACTCCTGGTTGTCAATACGTTGTGCGGCATTTTTAAGGTGAATCAATCACCTATAACTTACCCAGCTTGGTTCGTAAGCGTTTAATGGCCTGGCTGTGCAGCTGGCTCACCCGCGACTCTCCCACCTCCAGAACAGCGCCAATCTCTTTGAGATTAAGCTCTTCCTGGTAATAAAGGGTCAATACCAGCTGTTCGCGTTCAGGCAGAGCTTCAATAGCTTCCATGACGCGCTGGCGTAAATTCCCTTCCATTAAATGGTGTAACGGGTTTTCTTGCTGGTGCTCATCCGTCACCAGCTCGATGCTATCGCCATGCTCTTCTCGCCACTCGTCATAAGAGAAGAGTTGGCTATTATTGGTATCGAGCAACATCTGACGATACTCTTCAACAGCAATGCCAAGACGATCCGCCACTTCGGTTTCCGTTGCGTTGCGTCCCAGTTCCTGTTCCAGCTGCCCCATCGCATGCGCCACTTCGCGTGCGTTGCGGCGAACACTGCGCGGTACCCAGTCACGGCTGCGCAGCTCGTCCAGCATCGCACCACGAATACGCTGAACTGCGTAAGTCGTAAATGCCGTTCCTTGCAGAGCGTCGTATCGGTCAACTGCATTCAATAACCCGATACCGCCCGCCTGTAGCAGATCGTCGAGTTCCACGCTCGCCGGCAAGCGCACCTGGAGGCGCAATGCTTCGTGACGCACCAGCGGGACATAACGCTGCCACAGCGAGTGTTTATCCATTACACCTTCAGCGGTATAGAGTGAATTCACGATAAACAGCCCTGCGTTAGTTGAGTTATCGGCATGATTATCCGATTCTGCAGGGGTTTTAATCGAGTGAATAGTGGGTGAAATCGGGGGTTATTTGGAGGGTTACCTAAACCTAGGTGGATGAAACAGGAATCATCCACCTAGGGATTGTTTAACTTTTTTTAAATGTTCGGGAGTTCACCTATTGAGAAGCTTTCAGGTTGCTTGCCATCACAATATATTTTCCAGCATGTCCGAAACATCTCTTCGACCATGTTACCGATTTGCTGCTTAGTATCACTTTGAATATTCATCCGTGAGCGCAACGACTGCCTTATCTTATTCAATTCTTGTTTATTATCAGCCCATTGGACCGCGATGTTCACATATTCATCTACGTTCTCAGCAACAAATTGTGGAAGACCAAGAGAATACATAATGGCAGCCCCTTGCCGTGATACCAACGTCTCGCCGGCAAAGGACACTGTTGGCACCCCCATCCAGGCAGCATGACTTGTGACGGTACCACCGGTGAAGGGAAAAGTATCCAGCAGGAGATCGACGTCATGGTGGTATTTGAGATAGGTATTCATATCGGCTAATTCACGCAACTCGAAACGACTGGAGTCAATCCCACGCTGGTTAAATTGCGAGGCCACATCTTTCCAGACTACTTTTGGCATATTACACACAATCATTCTGGAATCAGGTACCCGTTTAAGTACTGCCGTCCAGGCATCAAAAACTCGATTATTCAATTTATTTGTACGATTGAAACTACCAAAAGTAAAGTACCTATTGCTAAATGCCGGGAGCGTATTCACATCCACATTTTCACCGGTCTGGTCAAAGTTTTTAGGCAAATACATATAGATCAGCTTTTCGGTGAATTGCGACTCCAAATCGGCTGACTTTTTCACTGGAAAAATAGTTGCATAGTAATCCATAGCCTCAAGTCCAGTTGTGGCATGATAGCCTACCCATGAAATCTGAATGGGTGCAGGTTTGAGTGCAAAGACTGGTAAGCGATGATCACTGGTATAACCAGATAAATCGACCAAAATATCAATTTCATCCAATTTAATCATTTCAGCCATTTCGAGATCACTAATATGTCGTACATTGCGCCAGTGATCGGCGGTGGCCTTAAAGCGTAACGTACCTTCATTCTCATGAGATGCCGGTATATTGCTATATGCGAAAAGCTCACATTTTCCACGATCTAATGAGTGCCAAATGGGAGAGAAAAAGAAGCCTACCGGATGACGGTCTCGGAAATCCCCGGAAACAAACCCAATACGTAATTTTCTTTCTGGATCTTTATCCCTCTCGATATATCCTGAGAAATCTTGGGCATGCGCCCATTTCATGACCTGCTTGCCATAATCGTAATGGATTTCAAGAATATCTTCTAAGCTAGCCTCCGCACTATGCGACAAAATAAATGCAAGACCTGTCATAAGACTATAATCGGTCTCTTTTTTCTTTATTCCTTTGCGAAGGAACGCTATTCCTTCATCTAGTTTGGTTTGTTCACATAGCGCTCCACCAAGTAATGTTGTGATAAGTTTACTTTCAGGCGCTAGGCCAAAAGCCTTACGTGCACAATATTCACTTTGCTCAAACCGTTTAAAATCATAATGAATCGACGCTAACAAATACCATTCTGGGGAGCTCTTTTTATTACAGCGAAGAATTGAACTGGCCAAACGCCAAGCTTGCCAGTGATATTTACATGATACAAATGCAAATGCCAGTTCAGAATAAAGGAACAAACTAGTTGAATGGTATGATAACGCTCTCGAGAGCCTCACCAGTGCGGTATCATAGTCACCTATTCTCTTAGCCAGGCCACACAAGAAATACTCTTTCGCCCCAGTATTAGTACTTCCCTCAAGTAAGGAACACGCCACATCATATGCTTTGCTGTACTGTCCGCGCAGTGTATAGTTGCGAATAACCTGTAGCTGCTCATTTGTCAGTTCAACATCATCTTCAACAAATTCGGCGACGTTCTTTACTTTATCCGCTTTTCTCTGCTCATTCGTCATAAAACCGAAGGCACTCTCATCACTGGAATACAGAAATAAGGCGCTTGCCATTTTTGATATAGCTGTTGGAGGACAACAGCGAATCATCTCTTGCAGAAAATGTTTCCAGCCAACTCCACCAGCATTCAAAAGGCCTTTAAAACAGAGAGAATCGAGTACGGCCCAGCTCTCACTTTCCACCACAATAGGGGTTAACAGTTGACGACGTTCTGCTTCAGTGAGTCTTACGCGCTCACCCCAGCCATTGATTAACCACACAGCCTGAGGATTGGCGGCTAACTGTGCTGTGACCGATGACAGGACATGCACATGTAGGTCTTCGTCTGTGCTGTAAACATCCAGTCCTTTACAGATATGTAGTGTGGGAAGCCGCTTTAGAAATAGAGTCCACAATATATTCTCAATCGCCGACCTGTTATCCTCCGCGTCTTGCGTACCGACAATCTCACAGTGAAAGACGATTTGTTCAAAAGTTACACTTCGAGGCCATGCATCACCAAGTAAATCAAGTACTGCTAGCGTAACTTCATCTGTCGTTGCGACTTTAAGCCCATCGTGTCCAGCAAGAGAAGAGTAGACGTTTCGATCGTCACTCGCGGTACGTCTGAACGATCCCGCAAAACGCATTTTTTGGAACTCACTTCTTAGAGGAAGGAGAGAAACTTTTTCCGCATTTTTTTCACTCGTCAAAATACTGAAACGTCCCGGACGGTAAGTCAGCAGATCCAGGTTTTGCTGAAGCAGCACCTTCTGCTGCTTTTCTCCAAGCGCCGCATGGAGTTCTCCAATTTTCAGCTCATAGCTCTCAGGCAGTTCGCTTGCTGTATCAATGTCACCCACGTAACAGAGCCCAAGATTATTAATTCTTGAGTGAAACTCAACCAGATATTCGCTGTCACGAGAGCTTTCCAAGTAGTGGTGAGCAAAAAGTGTATCCGAAAGTCGTTCGCTTTTATTCAGTTCTTCTCGCATCGCCAATGAATTGCTGGCAAGAGATAAACTCGCAAGCATTAGTTTGGCTCGGGCTAGCTGCATCTCAAGTGAAGTTACCTGACTACTGTATATCTGCAATGCATCTCGCAACGTATCCAAGTGTGCCGCTCCCGGCAGGCTCGCCCATTGGAAGAGAATGACACCATTATTCGCCAACAATCCGCCTAGATGCTGCAAAAGTGCGGAGGATACCTGTCGGTTTAAATAAGAGAAAGTATTATGAATGACCACATAATCCCAACCCTTATCCTCAAGGCCTAAAATTTGCTCTACGGATAAAGCATAGAGTTTTAAGTTGGCTGGAGCATGAACCATCAGCTTTTGCTGCTGTATCTCATTCCCCTCAGTGATGAGATCAATCCCGACTATACTCGCAAACGGATATGCCATTGCGATGCTCAGAAGCTCATCTCCCCCTCCGCATCCCAATACCAGCAAGCGAGAATATTTAACTGTTGGGGAATTAATATTATATAGGCTGCATGCAGCATGAACCTGAGCGGGGGTCCAACTTAATTCAGGTGTGATAGAGAGCTTTGTCGTTAGGGTAAGGTTTTCTGCATCATTCATATTGGAGTGAACTCATGAGGTGCGTTATTGATTGTTTATTGTATCGAACGCAGTTACCAACAATATCGAAAATTAATGAAGAAAGATAAGGTTAATCTGCGCTTAGAACAGGCAAAAAAAAACCAGCCCTTAGGCTGGTTTCATTATGTGTTAAGAGATTAACGCAGCAGAGACAGAACGGTCTGCGGAACCTGGTTAGCCTGAGACAGAACTGAAGTACCAGCCTGCTGCAGAATCTGCGCGCGAGACATGTTTGATACTTCGGTGGCATAATCAGCATCCTGAATACGAGACTGTGCAGCAGACAAGTTAGTGACAGTGTTGTTCAGGTTAGAGATGGTGGACTCGAACCGGTTCTGAATCGCACCTAAGTCAGAACGTTGATTATCAACAGCTTTTAATGCTTTATCAATGGTAGAAAGAACATTCGTTGCCAGAACGTCAACACCAGATTGACTGACTGTACGGTCAGAAGCAGCAACAGCCCCGCCTGCCGCGCCAGCAGCACCCGCAGCCAGAAGGCTCCAGTTAGTTTTGTCGCCGATAGTAATGTCGATTTTTTCTCCGTCGTTAGCACCAACCTGGATGCTAATGGTGCCAGCAGAGTTCAGTACTTTGAGACCGTTGAACTGGGTTTGGCTTGCAACACGATCAATTTCAGACAAGCGCTGGTTTACTTCAGACTGAATGGAGTCAATGTCAGAAGCGGAGTTAGTGCCGTTCTGTGCCTGAACCGCCAGCTCACGAATACGCTGCAGGTTGTTGTTGATTTCGTTGAGTGAACCTTCAGCCGTCTGCGCGATGGAGATCCCGTCATTCGCATTGCGGGAAGCCTGAGTCAGGCCCTTAATATTAGAAGAGAAGCGGTTAGAAATTGCCTGACCAGCCGCATCGTCTTTCGCGCTGTTAATACGCAGACCAGAGGACAGACGCTCGATCGCAGTGCCCAGGGAAGACTGAGATTTGTTCAGGTTGTTCTGAGTAGTCAGGGACAACAGGTTAGTATTGATAACTGCCATATTTTTTTCCTTCAAAAATTGAATTTAGGTTCGGTGCCTAACACTCACGGCGTCTCTCACCGTCAAAAAGGGTATCGACCCAACTTCAAAGGACTTTAGAATTATTCGAATAAAAATTTTATTTTATTGATTTTAAACAAATTAAATTCATACAACTCTTCTCGGTAGCCGTCATGACCACCTTTTAGCCCGACAATTGACTTATTTACCGCCTGTTGCTTGCCCTAATCTGTCGATAATTTTTTCACTGTCTGTGTAAACTTTTCTTCGTTGATGCCGATACAGAGTCAAGTTAAACCAAAGACGCAAGGAATTCTGACATGGCTACTGTTGATTTGAGTAATTTGGGTGTTGGTTCTGGTTTGCCACTCGCTACCCTATATAACAACCTTGAAACTGCTGAAAATACTAAGCTTAGTGCGATTACCAAACAGAAAACGACTTATACAGCTCAGCTCAGCGCCTACGGTAAGTTGCAAAGCGCCCTGACGAATCTGCAAACGGCAACAACTGCGCTGGGTAAAGCCTCAGTATGGAATGCAACCTCCGTCGCTAGTACGAACACAGCGTTTTCAGCCACAACCTCAACGGATGCCACGACAGGGTCTTATACAGTTAATGTAAGTCAGGTTGCTAAAGCTCAGGTGTTGATGTCAGGAAGTATCGACAGCAATACAAAACAGTTGGGCGGCACGACCTCCGGCGGCACTCGAACTTTGACGATTACGCAACCCGGTACTAAAGATCCGCTAAAAATTACACTGTCAGACGCGCAAACATCACTGACCAACATCGCAAGTGAAATCAATAAAGCTGGGGGTAACGTTTCTGCTACCGTCATGAAAGCGGATGATGGGGAATATCGCCTTTTCCTGACCTCAAAATCGACAGGAACCGATGGAGATATGACGGTCACCGTTGATGGTGACGACACGCTACAGCAGTTGATTGGCCACGATATGTCGTCAAGCGCAATGAGCGTACAAACACCATCTCAAAATGCCCGCGTATCAATTAACGGCATTGTGATCGAGCGTTCTAGCAATAAAATTGACGATGCATTAACTGGCGTCACACTCACTTTGAAAGCCAAAAGTTCAGCAGATGAAACTTTGGACGTAACGCGTTCTACAGATGCAACGGCTAAAGCAGTTAACGACTGGGTGACGGCATACAATGCACTTCAGTCGACAATCGCGAGCGTAACCAAATATAGTCCCGTAGAAGCAGGTGCAGACAATCAGTCAACCTCTAACGGCGCACTGATAGGTGACGGCACGGTTCGAAGTGTACAAGCACAATTGCGTAGTCAACTGACGCAGGTGCAGTCAGGTTCGTATGCCATCATGGCACAGTTTGGCATTACCCAAGATCCTAAAGTGGGATCAGATGGTTCTACCGGCAACCTGAAAGTTGACACCGACAAACTAAATGCCGCCTTGACAAAAAACCCTGAAGCAGTTCAGGCCTACTTTATGGGCGATGGTAAAACGACAGGTCTGGCAACAACGATGGGTACCATGCTAACCAAGATGTTGGATACCTCAGCCGGTAGCGAAGGCGTTATTCAAAGTGCTCAGGACGGTATTAATGCCACGATTAAAACTCTAGATAAACGCTATACCGCAACGGAAGCCAGCATAGAAGCCACAATGGCTCGCTATAAAGCGCAATTTACCGCGCTGGATAGCATTGTAACCAAAATGAACAGTACCTCATCGTACCTCACAACTCAGTTTAGTAAGTCCAGTAGTTAAGGATTTAAAATGTATAGCCAAAATGGTGCACTTTCATATCAAAAGGTGGGCATTGAAAGCGCTGTGATGAGCGCTAGCCCCCATCAATTAATTGTCTTGCTTTTTGATGGGGCCATGAGCGCCCTCGTTCGGGCGAGACTTTTTCTGGATCAGGGAGATTTGATATCTAAAGGAGAAGCGCTCTCAAAAGCAATCAGTATCATTGATAACGGTCTCAAGGCTGGACTTGATATGGATGCTGAAGGTGAACTGTCCAACAATTTGGCATCGCTTTACGACTATATGGTACGCCGATTGTTACTTGCTAATATGCACAATGATGTGGAGACCATCATGGAAGTTGAGGGATTACTGAACAACATCGCCGACGCGTGGAAACAAATCGGTGAAGCGCCTTCTAGCCACCAGGATATGCGTTAATGAAAAATACCATCCCATCACTGACTGACTGGCATGCTTTGCATGCGCTCAGCATTTCCATGCTAAATCTCGCCCATTCAGGCAAATGGGATGAATTAATTGAACAAGAAGTCAAATATGTGCAAATTGTTGAAAGTATTGCACAGAATCCTATAAGCTCCAACAATATGCTGCAGATCGAGAGAGCGAAAGAGTTGCTCAAACTGGTGCTGGAAAATGAGGCCGAGCTTAAAGTTTTACTGAACTTGCGTATGAAAGAGTTGCGTGAGCTCATTGATACCACCGGCAAACAGCAATCCATCACGTCTACCTATGGAAAGCTGTCAGGGAATATTCTTTACCCAGAAAGTTTTACCCGCGACACACAACTATGATTTCTTCATCCATACTCCAGAAGTCTGCCAATGGCTTCTGGAGCAAGGACGATGAAAAACCCCACCCTGTTACAATGTTTTCACTGGTACTACCCTGCTGGCGGTGAATTGTGGCGAGAGGTCACGGCGTTAGCCCCCAATCTTAACGAAATCGGCATTAACATGATCTGGCTCCCGCCCGCCTATAAAGGCGCGTCAGGCGGGTATTCTGTCGGCTATGACTCCTATGACCTGTTCGATCTGGGCGAGTTTGACCAGAAAGGCAGTATCGCCACGAAATACGGTGACAAAGCGCAGCTGCTGGAAGCCATCGACGCCCTCAAGCGCAACGACATTGCCGTACTGCTGGACGTGGTGGTGAACCACAAAATGGGTGCCGATGAAAAAGAGCCCGTCCGCGTTCAGCGCGTGAACGAGCAGGATCGCACGCAGATCGACGATGAGGTCATCGAGTGTGAAGCCTGGACCCGCTATACCTTCCCTGCCCGCGCCGGGCAGTATTCCCAGTTCATCTGGGACTACAAATGCTTCAGCGGCGTCGACCATATTGAAAACCCCGATGAAGACGGCATTTTTAAAATCGTCAACGACTACACCGGCGAAGGCTGGAACGATCAGGTTGATGATGAGATGGGTAACTTCGATTATCTGATGGGCGAAAATATCGACTTTCGCAATCACGCCGTCACCGAGGAGATCAAATACTGGGCCCGCTGGGTCATGGAACAGACGCGCTGCGACGGTTTTCGTCTGGACGCCGTCAAGCATATTCCCGCCTGGTTTTACAAAGAGTGGATTGAGCACGTCCAGGAGGTCGCCGACCAGCCGCTGTTTATCGTGGCGGAATACTGGTCCCATGAGGTGGATAAACTTCAGGCCTATATCGACCAGGTCGAAGGCAAAACTATGCTGTTTGATGCCCCCCTGCAGATGAAATTCCACGAGGCGTCACGTCAGGGCCGGGATTACGACATGAGCCAAATCTTCACCGGCACCCTGGTAGAAGCCGATCCGTTTCATGCGGTCACCCTCGTCGCGAACCACGACACCCAGCCTTTGCAGGCGCTTGAAGCGCCGGTCGAAGCCTGGTTTAAGCCGCTGGCCTACGCGCTGATCCTGCTGCGGGAAAATGGCGTGCCGAGCGTCTTTTATCCGGATCTCTTCGGCGCCAGCTATGACGACGCGGGAGGAGACGGTGAAACGTACCATATTGATATGCCGGTGATTGAGCAGCTTCACGAGCTGATCCTCGCGCGCCAGCGATTTGCCCACGGCGTGCAGACGCTCTTTTTCGACCATCCAAACTGCATCGCCTTCAGCCGCAGCGGTACGGAAGACGATCCCGGCTGCGTGGTGGTGATGTCGAACGGGGATGATGGTGAAAAAGTGATTTGTCTTGGGGAAAACTACGGCAACAAAACGTGGCGGGATTTTCTCGGCAATCGCGAAGAAACCATCACCACGGCGGCGGATGGCGAAGGGACGTTTACCTGTAAGGGGGGAAGCGTCAGCGTTTGGGTGATAGAGGATGCGCTGTAGTAATGGCAAAGTGCGGCCTGATGCCCTCACCCCGTCCCTCTCCCACAGGGAGAGGGCGCAAACACCAAAAACGGCAACGAGGTTGCCGTTTTGCGTTTACCCTCAGGGCAGCTTACTCTCGAGCGGATTCTTGCTCAGGTAATCGGCACACTCAACCGTTGGACGATCGACCTTCTGCAGCTCCAGCCCGTCGTACTCCAGCGTTGAGCCATCACGCTCCAGCGGATAGATATCCAGCTTACGGGTCACGTTGTAATAACTGTCTGAACGCAGCATGATTTTACCCGGCACGGCAATCACGCGCTGCCACTGACGGCAGTCCAGCGTATCGCCCTCTTCCGTCACCACCAGCGTGGCAATCGCATTCGGGCTTACCATGTTGCTCTGCGGCCCTTTTGACTGCCAGTATCCCGCCAGATGCGCCGGGACAGGGTGCTTGATCACGTCGTTATAGTTATCGACCTGAACGCACCCGGTCAGTGCCAGCAGCGCGCCAGCAATTGCTATTTTTTTCATCATCTTTCCTGCATTCGAAGAAAAAAATATTGTGGCATTAAAGCGCTGCGGCTGCCAGCGAAGATCGACAGGTCTTAAACCTGCATCCCCATCACTTCCTGATACGCCGACACCAGCTTGTTACGCACCTGGATCCCCATCTGCAGGGAAACCGAGGCTTTTTGCAAATCGGTCATCACATCATTCAGCGCCACGCCCGGCTCACCGAGGGTGAACTTTTCGGCCTGAGTGCGCGCGGCGGTCTGGGTATCACTGATACGGTCAAGAGCGGCATGCAGTTGCCCCGCGAAGCTGATGCTCGGCTGCTGATCTGCCACATTCTGATTACGGGCCGTCATCGCCGTTGCCTGCAACTGACTGATTACCCCTTCAATGCCCTGTATAGCCATGACTCTCCCCTGGATGGTTTTTTACGCGGTCAAGACTAACAGCTTGTCAATAAGATAATGGCGGTAAATAGCATGAAAAAACCAGGTTATTTGACGCATAGAAAATCACGAATCATCAAATAATGGCAGGGCCATCAATATGGAACTTTTGTCGTGTTTGCCGACCCGGGAGTCAGTTTTGTTTCTCTACACGAATAACGTAAACCACCAGGATTTAAGAGGTGCGCAATGAGTGCAACAGCATCGACAGCGCCGCAGAATAAATCACTCGAGTGGATGAACCGCCTTCGCGCGAATCCTAAAATCCCGTTGATCGTGGCAGGCGCTGCCGCAATTGCGATCCTTGTAGCGATGGTCCTGTGGGCGAAAAGCCCTGATTACCGGACGCTCTACAGCAACCTTTCCGATCAGGATGGCGGCGCCATCGTCACCCAGTTGACCCAGATGAACATCCCTTATCGCTTTGCCGATAATGGCGGTGCGCTTGAAGTACCGGCAGATAAGGTGCACGAGCTGCGTCTGCGTCTGGCTCAGCAGGGGCTGCCGAAAGGCGGTGCGGTTGGCTTTGAGCTGCTGGATCAGGAAAAATTCGGTATCAGCCAGTTCAGCGAGCAGGTGAACTACCAGCGTGCGCTGGAAGGTGAACTGGCCCGCACCATTGAAACATTAGGCCCGGTGAAGAGTGCCCGCGTGCACCTGGCGATGCCTAAACCTTCTTTATTTGTCCGCGAACAGAAATCACCTTCAGCGTCCGTTACCGTGAACCTTGAACCCGGCCGCGCGCTGGACGAAGGGCAAATCAGCGCGGTGACGCACCTCGTCTCCAGCGCCGTCGCCGGTCTGCCGCCGGGTAACGTGACGCTGGTCGACCAAAGCGGTCACCTGCTGACGCAGTCCAATACCGCCGGTCGCGATCTGAATGACGCGCAGCTGAAGTATGCCGCCGATGTCGAAAACCGTCTCCAGCGCCGTATTGAAGCGATCCTCGGCCCGGTCGTGGGTAACAGCAACGTGCACGCGCAGGTTACCGCGCAGATCGACTTCGCGAACAAAGAACAAACTGAAGAGCAGTACAGCCCGAACGGCGATCCGGCTCAGGCGGTGATGCGTTCACGCCAGATCAATTCGAACGAGCAGGTCGGCGGTGCCTACCCAGGCGGCGTGCCGGGCGCGCTGTCTAACCAGCCTGCCCCGGCTAACGCGGCACCGATCTCTACGCCGCCGGCCAATCAGCAGAACGGTCAACAAAATAATCAGCAGACCACCTCAACGACCAGTAACGCCGGTCCGCGTACCAGCAGCCGTAACGAAACCACGAACTACGAAGTGGATCGGACGATTCGCCACACTAAACTGAACGTGGGCGATATTCAGCGTCTTTCCGTTGCGGTAGTGGTGAACTACAAAACGCTGGCGGACGGCAAACCGTTGCCGTTGACCGCCGAGCAGATGAAGCAGATTGAAAACCTGACCCGTGAAGCGATGGGTTACTCCGAGAAGCGCGGCGATACCCTCAACGTGGTGAACTCACCGTTCAACTCGGTTGATGAGACCGGCGGTGAACTGCCGTTCTGGCAACAGCAGGCGTTTATCGACCAGCTGATGTCCGCAGGACGCTGGCTGCTGGTGCTGATTGTCGCGTGGCTGCTGTGGCGTAAGGGCGTTCGTCCGCAGCTCCAGCGCCGTGCTGAAGCCGAAAAAGCGGCTCGCGAGCAGATGAATGCGCGCCAGGAAACGGAAGAAGCGGTTGAAGTGCGCCTCAGCAAAGATGAACAGCTGCAGCAGCGTCGTGCTAACCAGCGCATGGGCGCTGAGGTGATGAGCCAGCGCATTCGCGAAATGTCAGATAACGATCCGCGCGTCGTGGCGCTGGTCATCCGCCAGTGGATGGGTAACGAACATGAGTAATACGCTTACGGGCACCGATAAAAGCGTCATCCTGCTGATGACCATTGGCGAAGATCGTGCGGCAGAGGTGTTTAAACACCTCTCCCAGCGAGAAGTGCAAATTCTCAGTGCGGCCATGGCCAACGTGCGTCAGATCTCCAACAAGCAGCTGACCGAAGTGCTGGCAGAGTTTGAACAGGAAGCCGAACAGTTTGCCGCGCTGAACATCAACGCCAACGACTACCTGCGCTCCGTGCTGGTCAAGGCGCTGGGCGAAGAGCGTGCCTCCAGCCTGCTGGAAGACATTCTGGAAACGCGCGATACCGCCAGCGGTATCGAAACGCTCAACTTTATGGAGCCGCAGAGTGCCGCCGACCTTATCCGCGACGAGCACCCGCAGATTATCGCCACCATCCTTGTCCACCTCAAACGTGGTCAGGCGGCAGATATTCTGGCGCTGTTCGAAGAACGCCTGCGTCACGATGTGATGCTGCGTATCGCGACCTTCGGCGGCGTCCAGCCGGCCGCGCTGGCGGAGCTGACCGAAGTACTGAACAACCTGCTCGACGGTCAGAACCTCAAGCGCAGCAAAATGGGCGGCGTGAGAACGGCGGCGGAAATCATCAACCTGATGAAAACGCAGCAGGAAGAGGCCGTCATTACGGCGGTTCGCGAATTCGACGGCGAGCTGGCACAGAAAATCATCGACGAGATGTTCCTGTTCGAAAACCTCGTCGAAGTGGACGACCGCAGCATCCAGCGCCTGCTCCAGGAAGTGGACTCCGAGTCGCTGCTTATCGCCCTCAAAGGCGCCGAGCAGCCGCTGCGCGAGAAGTTCCTGCGCAACATGTCTCAGCGTGCGGCCGATATCCTGCGCGACGACCTTGCCAACCGCGGCCCGGTTCGTCTGTCTCAGGTGGAAAACGAACAGAAAGCCATTCTGCTTATTGTTCGTCGTCTGGCGGAAACCGGCGAGATGGTGATTGGCAGCGGAGACGACACCTATGTCTAATGAGCTGCCCTGGAAGCGCTGGACGCCGGACGATCTGGCGCCTCCCCTCTCCGAGTTCACGCCGGCCGTCATCGCAACCGAAGAGCTTGACCCGGACGTCGAGCAGCCCGAGCTGACCGAAGAGGAGCAGCAGGCCCAGATGCTGGCGCAGCTGCAAATGCAGGCGCACGAGCAGGGCTATAACGCCGGTCTGAACGAAGGCCGCCAGAAAGGCCACGAGCAGGGGTATCAGGAAGGTCTGGCGAAAGGGTTAGAGCACGGTATCGATCAGGCGCGCCAGCAGCAGGCGCCGATCCATGCCCGCATGCAGCAGCTGGTCAGCGAGTTTCAGCACACCCTGGACGCGCTGGACAGCGTGATTGCCTCGCGACTGATGCAGATGGCGCTGGAAGCCGCGCGTCAGGTCATCGGCCAGACGCCCGTGGTGGATAACACCGCGCTGATCAAACAAATTCAGGGTCTGCTTCAGCAGGAGCCGCTGTTCAGCGGGAAACCTCAGCTGCGCGTCCATCCGGACGACCTGCAGCGCGTTGAAGAGAGCCTGGGCGCGACGCTTAACCTGCACGGCTGGCGCCTGCGCGGCGACCCGTCGCTACATCACGGCGGCTGCAAAGTCTCTGCCGATGAAGGTGACCTGGATGCCAGCGTCGCCACCCGCTGGCAGGAACTGTGCCGCCTGGCGGCACCGGGAGTCGTCTGATGACCGCGCGCCTCACCCGCTGGCTCACCACGCTCGACAACTTTGAGACGAAGATGGCGCTACTGCCATCTGTTCGTCGTTATGGGCGACTGACGCGCGCCACCGGTCTGGTTCTCGAAGCCACCGGCCTGCAGCTTCCGCTGGGCGCGACCTGCGTGATTGAGCGTCAGGACGGTCTGGAAACGCGTGAAGTAGAAAGCGAAGTGGTCGGGTTCAACGGCCAGCGCCTGTTCCTGATGCCGCTTGAAGAGGTGGAAGGTATTTTGCCCGGCGCGCGCGTGTATGCCAAAAACACGTCCGGCGATGGGCTGCAAAGCGGGAAACAGCTGCCGCTTGGTCCTGCCCTGCTGGGTCGCGTGCTGGACGGCAGCGGGAAGCCGCTCGACGGGCTGCCCTCCCCGGACACCACCGAAACCGGCGCATTAATTACCCAGCCGTTTAACCCCCTGCAGCGTACCCCTATCGAGCATGTGCTCGACACCGGCGTGCGACCGATTAACGCCCTGCTGACCGTGGGACGCGGGCAACGTATGGGCCTGTTCGCCGGGTCAGGCGTGGGTAAATCCGTCCTGCTCGGCATGATGGCGCGCTATACGCAGGCCGATGTGATCGTCGTGGGCCTGATCGGCGAGCGCGGTCGTGAAGTAAAAGACTTTATTGAAAACATTCTGGGTGCGGAAGGCCGTGCCCGCTCGGTGGTCATTGCCGCACCGGCGGACGTGTCGCCGTTACTGCGTATGCAGGGGGCAGCCTATGCCACCCGCATCGCCGAAGATTTTCGTGACCGCGGCAAGCACGTGCTGCTGATCATGGATTCGCTGACCCGCTACGCGATGGCGCAGCGTGAAATCGCGCTGGCTATCGGTGAGCCACCGGCGACCAAAGGCTACCCGCCTTCGGTCTTCGCCAAACTCCCTGCCCTGGTGGAACGTGCGGGGAACGGCATCAGCGGCGGCGGCTCCATCACCGCGTTCTATACGGTGCTGACCGAAGGCGATGACCAGCAGGATCCGATTGCCGACTCCGCGCGCGCGATCCTTGACGGTCATATCGTGCTGTCGCGTCGTCTGGCCGAAGCCGGACACTATCCGGCGATAGATATTGAAGCCTCTATCAGCCGCGCGATGACCGCGCTGATAACCGAGAAACACTACGCCCGCGTGCGTAACTTTAAACAACTCCTCTCCAGCTTCCAGCGCAACCGCGATCTAGTCAGCGTGGGGGCGTATGCCAAAGGCAGCGACCCGATGCTCGACAAAGCGATTACCCTGTGGCCGCAGCTGGAGGCATTTTTGCAACAAGGCATTTTTGAACGCGCCGACTGGGAAGATTCAATTCAGGCTCTGGAGCTGATTTTCCCGCAGGTGTAACACAGGTGGAGGGCGAAGGTCATGGCGCAAAACAGCGCGTTATCAACGCTGAAAGATCTGGCTGAAAAAGAAGTTGATGATGCCGCATTGCAGCTTGGCGCAATGCGACGCGGGTGCCAGCAGGCTGAAGAACAGTTGAAGATGTTAATCGACTATCAGCATGAATATCGCACCAACCTCAATACCGATATGACACAGGGCATTGGAAGCCAGCGCTGGATTAACTATCAGCAGTTTATCCAGACGCTGGAGAAGGCGATAGATCAGCATCGCCAGCAGCTTCACCAGTGGACCCAGAAAGTCGATACCGCGCTGAATTTCTGGCGCGAGAAGAAGCAGCGACTGCAGGCCTGGCAGACCTTACAGGACCGACAGATCGCGGCAACGACCCTGGCGGAAAACCGCCTGGATCAGAAAAAAATGGATGAGTTTGCCCAGCGCGCATCAATGAGGAAACCGGAATGATCACACTGCAACAACTGCTGATGAGCGACAGCGACCTGTCAGGCGGCACGCAAACGGGGAAAGGCGCCGACGGTGCACAGGACTTTCTCTCTCTGCTGGCGGGCGCCCTCTCGGACGCAACGGGCAAGGGCAAAGATGCGCCGCTGACCCTGGCTGACCTGAAAGCCGCCGGCAGTAAACTGTCAAAAGTGGCTCAGGACGCCAAAGGGGATACCACCCTGCAGGCCAAAATTGCCGACCTGCTCTCGCGTCAAACTGCGCTGAATGGCGATGAAACGTCGCCCGTTACGTCGCTTGATACGCTGGTTACCGGGCTGGTGCCGCTGTCAAAGGGTGATGCCCTGAAAACGCTTAATGCGGTCAACAGCAAAGATGACGGCAAAAGCGAGCTGAGCGAAGAGGAGCTGGCCGGGTTAAGCGCGCTGATGGCCATGCTGCCGCACCAGCAGACCAGCACCTCACGTGCGGCAGGCAGTGACGGTGTGTCCGCCACCGCAACGCTGAGTTCAGCGGCGCTGACGCAAAACGGCGCGGGCCAGCCGTCCCTGAACGCGCTTCCGGGAAGCCATGATAAAGCCCAGAGTGCTGCGCCTTATCAGAGCCAGGCGAAAAACAGCGACCCGGCCCTGTCGGGTAACGCGCCGGCCACGCCGGCCGTGGCCGCAACGGCAGAGAAGCAGGAGCTTGCCAGTTCCTCCTCCTCAGCCTCACCGACGGCGACCCTGGCACCGATTATGTCCAGCCATGCGACCAGTCAGACGGCCGCCACCGTCGCCACCGCACCGGTGTTAAGCCAGCCTCTGGGTACGCATGAATGGCAGCAGTCCCTGAGCCAACACATCACCCTGTTCACTAAACAGGGCCAGCAGACGGCCGAGCTGCGTCTGCACCCGGAAGATCTGGGTCAGGTGCAAATTTCGCTTAAGCTGGATGATAACCAGGCGCAGCTGCAGATGGTTTCTGCGCACAGCCATGTCCGTGCGGCGCTGGAAGCCGCGCTGCCGGTCCTGCGAACCTCACTGGCGGAGAACGGCATTCAGCTTGCGCAAAGCAGCGTCAGCAGCGAGAGCTTTGCCGGGCAGCAGCAGTCCTCATCCCAGCAGCAGCACCAGGCTTCGCGTTCCGGCAACACCGGCGGCTTTAATGACGAGAGCGATGAGTTACTGCCTGTCCCTGCCGCTCTGCAATCCGCCGCGCGCGGTAACAGTGCCGTAGACATCTTCGCCTAAACGCCAGAGGTAGCGTGATTATCCCCGTCTTTTCCACGCTTTGACGACAGCAGGACACGGGATAATCACCTTATTAAGCTGTACCGAAACAGGAAGCTCGTATCAGATGACTGACTCCGCTATCACCAAAAAAAGTAAGCGTTCCATCTGGATCCCGCTGCTGGTGTTGATCACGCTCGCCGCCTGCGCTACCGCGGGCTATAGTTACTGGCGTATGCAGCAGGAACCTTCGACCGCTGCGGCCAAAGCCGAACCTGCACCACCGCCGGCGCCGGTATTTTTCCCTCTGGACACCTTCACCGTGAACCTCGGTGACGCGGATCGTGTGCTGTATGTCGGTATTACGCTGCGCCTGAAGGATGAAGCCACGCGCGCGCGTCTGAATGATTATCTTCCGGAAGTGCGTAGCCGCCTTCTGCTGCTGTTCTCTCGTCAGGACGCTTCGGCGCTGGCTACCGATGTGGGTAAGCAAAAGCTGGTCGACGCCATTAAACAAACGCTGGCGACCCCGCTGGTAAACGGCCAACCTAAGCAGGAAGTCACTGACGTTCTGTATACAGCCTTCATTCTGCGGTAACGACATGGGCGACAGTATTCTTTCTCAGGCAGAAATCGATGCGCTGCTCAACGGCGACAGCGATAAAAGTGATGATCCGCAACCGGGTATTGGCGGCGATAGCGATATTCGTCCCTATGACCCGAATACACAGCGTCGCGTGGTACGTGAACGTCTGCAGGCGCTGGAGATCATTAACGAACGTTTTGCACGTCAGTTCCGTATGGGGCTGTTTAACCTGCTGCGTCGTAGCCCGGATATTACGGTCGGTGCGATCCGCATTCAGCCGTATCACGAGTTTGCCCGCAACCTGCCGGTGCCAACCAACCTTAACCTGATTCATCTGAAGCCGCTGCGCGGCACCGGTCTGGTGGTGTTTTCGCCAAGCCTGGTGTTCATCGCGGTGGATAACCTGTTCGGCGGCGACGGGCGTTTCCCGACCAAAGTAGAAGGTCGCGAATTCACCCACACCGAACAGCGCGTCATTAACCGCATGCTGAAGCTGGCGCTGGAGTCCTACAGCGACGCGTGGAAAGCGATTAACCCGCTGGAAGTGGAGTACGTCCGTTCTGAGATGCAGGTGAAATTTACCAATATCACCACCTCCCCGAACGATATCGTCGTGAATACGCCGTTCCACGTGGAGATCGGTAACCTGACCGGCGAGTTCAACATCTGCCTGCCGTTCAGCATGATCGAACCGCTGCGCGAGCTGCTGGTTAACCCGCCGCTGGAGAACTCGCGCAACGAAGACCAGAACTGGCGTGAAAATCTGGTCCGTCAGGTACAGCATTCGCAGCTTGAGCTGGTGGCGAGCTTCGCCGATATCCCGCTGCGGTTATCTCAGATCCTGAAATTACAACCCGGTGATGTTTTGCCGATAGAAAAACCCGACCGCATTATTGCCCATGTGGATGGTGTCCCCGTGCTGACAAGCCAGTACGGCACGATTAACGGTCAGTATGCGTTACGCGTTGAGCACTTGATCAACCCGATTTTGAATTCGCTGAATGAGGAACAGCCCAAATGAGTGACATGAACAATCCGTCCGATGAAAACAGCGGAGCACTGGACGATCTGTGGGCTGACGCGTTAAACGAGCAAAAAGCGACCCCGGCCAAAAGCGCAGCGGATGCCGTATTCCAGCAGCTCGGCGGCGGTGATGTCAGCGGCACGCTGCAGGATATCGACCTGATTATGGATATCCCGGTTAAGCTGACCGTTGAGCTGGGACGCACCCGCATGACCATTAAAGAGCTGCTGCGCCTGACGCAGGGTTCCGTGGTGGCCCTTGACGGTCTGGCCGGCGAGCCGCTGGATATCCTGATCAACGGCTATCTGATTGCTCAGGGTGAAGTGGTGGTGGTGGCCGATAAATACGGCGTACGCATCACCGACATCATTACCCCGTCTGAACGTATGCGTCGTCTGAGCCGTTAAGCATGAAAACCCAGGCAACAGTATCGCAACCTTCTGCCGTTCCCGGCTCGCCTCTGCTCCAGGTGAGCGGGGCGTTGTTCGGTATTATTGCCTTTATTCTTATCGCCGCCTGGCTGGCGAAGCGCTTTGGCCTGGCGGGGAAAACCGCCGGTGCCCGCGGGCTGAAGGTCAGCGCCAGCACCACGCTGGGTCCACGCGAGCGCGTGGTCATCGTCGAGGTGGACGATGCGCGCCTGGTCCTGGGCGTCACGGCGTCAAACATCAGCGTGTTACATAAACTGCCGCCCGCCCCTGCTGTGGTGGACGAGCGTGCAGAGGCCCCTGCGGATTTCCAGTCCGTGATGAAGAGTTTGCTTAAGCGTTCCGGGAGATCCTGATGCGCCGTTTGTTATCCCTGACGCTTGCGGGCGTTGGCCTGTTTGCTCCCGCGGTCTATGCGCAACTGCCCGGTCTGGTTTCTACCCCGCTCGCGGGCGGCGGCCAAAGCTGGTCGCTTCCGGTTCAGACGCTGGTGTTCATCACCTCGCTGACGTTTATTCCGGCCATCCTGCTGATGATGACCAGCTTCACCCGCATCATCATCGTTTTTGGTCTGCTGCGAAACGCGCTCGGCACCCCTTCCGCTCCGCCAAACCAGGTTCTGCTCGGGCTGGCGCTGTTTTTGACCTTTTTCATTATGTCGCCGGTGATCGATAAGATTTACACCGACGCCTACCAGCCGTTCAGCGAAGATAAAATCTCCATGCAGGAAGCGCTGGATAAAGGCGCGCAGCCGCTGCGGGAATTTATGCTGCGCCAGACGCGTGAAGCGGATCTGGCCCTCTTTGCCCGCCTGTCCAACACCGGCGAGCTGCAGGGACCGGAAGCGGTACCCATGCGTATTCTGCTGCCCGCCTATGTGACCAGCGAGCTGAAAACCGCATTCCAGATTGGCTTTACCATCTTTATTCCGTTCCTGATTATCGACCTGGTGATCGCCAGCGTCCTGATGGCGCTCGGGATGATGATGGTGCCGCCCGCGACCATCGCCCTGCCCTTTAAGATCATGCTCTTTGTGCTGGTCGACGGCTGGCAGCTGCTGGTCAGCTCGCTGGCGCAGAGTTTCTACAGTTAAGGAACGGCAATGACACCCGAATCGGTCATGATGATGGGCACGGAAGCGATGAAAATCGCGATTGCCGTTGCCGCGCCGCTGCTGCTTGTCGCGCTGGTTACCGGTCTGATTATCAGTATCCTACAGGCCGCCACGCAGATTAACGAAATGACGCTGTCGTTCATCCCGAAAATCATCGCCGTGTTCGTGGCGATTATCGTGGCCGGGCCGTGGATGCTGAACCTGTTGCTGGACTATATGCGCAACCTGTTTACCAATCTGCCGTACATCATCGGCTGACCTGACGATGCTGCACTTCACCAGCGACCAGTGGGTTCAGTGGCTCGGCGTCTATTTCTGGCCGATGCTGCGCATCATGGCGCTGATATCCACCGCCCCGATTCTCAGTGAGAAATCGATACCCAAGCGCGTCAAGGTGGGGCTGGGCATTATCATCTCCATTATCGTCGCACCCTCTCTTCCCCCCGTGGATATTCCGATCTTCTCGGCGAACGCGGTGTGGGTGGCCCTGCAGCAGGTGATGATTGGCGTCGCCGTCGGCTTTACCATGCAGCTCGCCTTTGCCGCGGTGCGTACCGCAGGGGAACTGATCGGCCTGCAGATGGGGCTATCGTTCGCCACGTTTGTTGATCCCGGTAGTCATCTCAACATGCCCGTGCTGGCGCGCATTATCGATCTACTCGCCATGCTGCTGTTCCTGTCGTTCAACGGCCATCTCTGGCTTATCTCCATGCTGGTGGATACGTTCCATACGCTGCCGATTGGCGAAAATCCGGTGAACAGCAACGCTTTCCTCGCGCTTACCCGCGCTGCGGGGCTAATTTTCCTGAACGGGCTGATGCTGGCACTGCCGATCATCACCCTGCTGCTGACCGTCAACCTGGCGTTAGGTTTACTCAACCGAATGGCACCGCAGCTTTCAGTATTTGTCATTGGTTTTCCGCTGACGCTGACGGTTGGGATTTTATTAATGTCATTACTAATGCCACTTATCGCTCCCTTCTGTGAACATTTATTCGGCGAGATATTCAACCTGTTAGCGGATATTGTCAGCGAGCTGCCACGTAAATAATAACCCTCACTGTTGCTATTGTCTTTCTGAGGATATTCCTAAAATAAAACGCGTAAAACATCTTCCAGGATATATCTGACGCGGTTTAATTGTTTCTAACCATCTCACAATACTTAATATTTACTTTACTTTAAGAAGATTCCTGGCAAATTATACGTAACTTTACGGGATAGTGAGTCCGCCTGAAAGTCTTTGTCATGCTCACAGGTTTATTATTTTTTCCATCCCGTATGGCTGTTTTGAGCTCTCAGGCAGATGGTGAATTATCGTTACGCATTGAGTGAGGGTATGCCATGTCAACGATCATTATGGATTTATGCAGCTACACCCGGCTAGGGTTAACCGGGTACCTGGCAAGCAGAGGGGTAAGAAAGAGAGACATCAACGATGCACACACCGTTGACGAACTCGCAGCCGCTTGTGACGAACTAAAACCAGGCGTGGTGTTTATTAATGAGGACTGTTTCATTCACGATCCAGCCAACAGTCAGCACATTAAGCAAATCATTAATCAGCATCCAAAAACCCTGTTTATTGTTTTTATGGCGATCGCGAATATCCATTTCGATGAGTATTTGTTGGTCCGTAAAAATTTATTGATCAGTTCTAAATCGATTAAACCCGAGTCGCTGGATGACATTCTGGGTGATTATTTGAATAAAGAAGTTAAAAATGTAGGAGCGGTTAACTTACCCACCCTATCATTAAGCAGGACTGAATCAAGTATGCTGCGAATGTGGATGGCGGGACAAGGAACTATTCAGATCTCTGACCAGATGAATATTAAAGCGAAAACCGTTTCGTCACACAAAGGAAATATTAAAAGGAAAATTAAAACGCATAATAAGCAAGTGATCTACCACGTGGTACGCCTGACCGATAATGTGACGAACGGGATTTTCGTCAACATGCGTTAGTCGCTTAAGACCTGTGCACCCTACCTTTGATCTCTGGCCTGGCCAGAGATTTTTGCTTCTGGAGAGGTTGTTGGGCACGCGATGTGCTACCCGACGCCGTGCTACTCCGCCTTCTCGACAAAAATACCGTCCGGATGCCCCAGTTCGTTAAAAAACCAGATGCCGAGCGGGTAGTCTTCAAGCGATACCAGGTACATTGTGCCTTCGCTAAACTCTTCAATTGCCAGCACCACACCCGGGCGGCGCGGCCCACCGTCCGTTTTAACGGTTACCCGATCGTTGACCTTCATACATTCCTCCTCTGGTTTTGAGCCAGTGTAGAACAAAACGCAAAAACGCACATCGCCGCCCGGTGTGAATGGCGTTTTTATGCACAGTCTATACTTACCGTTGGACACGGTTGAATGAGGAACCCCGTAATGAAGACCGATAAAGAGTACAGCGACACCATCAAGCGCGAAGTCGAGGTGGATGTCGATGCCCTGCTGGCCGCCATCAATGAGATCAGTGAGTCAGAAGTCCGCCGGTCGGACGACAATTCGGACCGCGTCATCGTCAACGGAAGGGATTATCACACCTATCGCGAGCTGGCGGAGGCCTTCGAGCTTGATATTCACGACTTTAGCGTGTCTGAAGCCAATCGGTAGGGCGAAAAAAATCCCGGTCATGGGGATGACCGGGATCAAAACTTGCTTATGCAAGAAGCACTTGAAAATTCGTTACACCAGGAAATCTGATGTACATGCCACACTATCCCCAACGAATTTGGCTGACAAGCATATATTCTTACGATGAATATAATATTTTTAACATAATGCTTTTTGTTATGAGCAATAACACACGCCGAATGCGGGTTTGCCAGGGGCACCCCTCTTACCTCCGGTTTTCGCCTCAATCATTTTTTAGGAATTTTCTTAGGTCGAAACGCATCTGTTACCAGGAGTCGCTATGCCTTCACTGCGGGATACATTGCTGATTTTCTCTGACCTGGATGGTTCACTGCTGGATATTCACACCTATGAGTGGCAACCCGCCATGTCCTGGCTGGACAGGCTGATGGATAATCAGGTTCCGGTCATTCTTTGCAGCAGCAAGACCGCGGCAGAGATGCTGGATCTCCAGCTGGATCTGGGGCTTGAAGGCTTGCCTTTTATTGCCGAGAACGGCGCGGTGATTCAGCCTGACGTACGCTGGGATAAGATTCAGCGCCAGATCAGGGGGATGACGCACCGGGATATTCGCCCGCGAATCGAGCAAATACGCCTGCAGACGGGCTATAAATTCACTACCTTTGACGACGTGGATGAGCATGTTATCAGCGAGTGGACCGGACTGTCGCGCTACCGTTCGGCGCTTGCCCGCAAGCATGAAGCGTCCGTCACGCTCATCTGGCGCGATACCGACGAGAAAATGGTTCAGTTTGAAGAGGAGCTGGCGAATGCCGGCCTGAAATGCCTGCAGGGCGCGCGCTTCTGGCATGTGCTGGACGCCCGCTGCGGCAAAGACGTTGCGGTGAACTGGCTGATTGAGCAATACCGCGAGCTGGAAGAGATTGAACCCACCACGCTGGGACTCGGCGACGGTCCCAATGATGCGCCGCTGCTCGACAGCGTTGACTTCGCGGTAGTGATTAAGGGCATTAACCGTGAGGGCATCACGCTACGGGACGATAACCCCGCCCGGGTTTATCACACCCGACAGCCCGGCCCGGCAGGCTGGCAGGAGGGGCTGGATCACTTCTTCTCTTAATCCCGCCAGACGACCCGGTTACGCCCGCTCTGTTTGGCCTGATACAGCCGGACGTCCGCCACGGACTGGAGCTGTTCAAACTCGTAGTTTCCCGCTTCATCCGCGCTGCTGACCCCCAGCGACGCGCTGACGCGCAGGGTCGTGCTCTTCTTCACCAGGATCTCCTTACTGTTGATGCGGCAGCGAATACGGTCCGCAACGCTTCTCGCCTCCTCCAGGCCGATCCCCGGCAGGACGACGCAAAACTCTTCCCCGCCTACGCGCCCTGCCACATCATTCTTGCGTAACGCGCTGGCAATCAACCCTGCCGTGTGGGAGAGCACCTTATCCCCGGCCTGATGGCCGAAGCGGTCGTTGATGTTTTTAAAATGGTCGAGATCGATCTGAATCACCGAGAACGGCAGCGACTGCTGGCGACAGGTTTCCGCCAGCAATTTTGCGCGGTCGAACAGCGCGCCGCGATTATTCAGCCGGGTAAGCGGGTCATGCCAGGCCTGCCACTGGAGCGAGTGCTGAAGCGTGTACATGTTACTCACCATGCGGCGGATCACCAGCCACGAGATCAACAGCATGGCGGTAAAGAGCGCCCACATCAGCGCCAGCACGATACTGATGCTGCCGAAGTCGTCCTGTACCCCTTCGTGCAGGGTGTGGATCCGCAGGACAACGCCGTCGAAGTGATCGAGCCGCTCCCAGCTCACAAAACGGCTTCCGAGGCGGATCCCGCCGCCGGTAGCGTGCTCAATCGCCTGCGCAATCTGCGCCGTTTCGCGTTCGTCAAAATGGTTAACCGCGTTTTCCGTATGGGCAGAGGTGGCAATCATATTGAGCCGGGTATCGTACAGCTGATACTCCCCTTCCGTTCGGTCTTCCGTCGCATCGGCCAGCAGACGCTGCATGGTGCCCAACGTAAAATCCATCGCCACGACGCCATACCAGTAATGGTCGAAATAGATGGGGACGCTGGCGGTGATCATTCGTTCATCATTGGTCCTGGATGAGGGGGTGGAGATGAACCAGCGCACCGCGCGAGCGCGATTGTTCCGCTCTGACTGCTGGGTAAACCAGGACTGCGTGACAAGATGGTAATAGCGGGAAGTAATGTCGCCCGCCTGGTCCGGCGTATCCGTGGAAACGAAAAATCCCGCGCGGGAGACGTAGATCACGCGCGCTTCCGTTTGTGCTCTCGACGACGCCAGCCTGAGCAGATACCCCACTTCGAGCGTGGCAGAAATCTCGTGGCTGAGGCGTTCAGCGTCACGATTCAGAAACGTGGTTTTCTCGACGAATGCATCCGAGACACCGTTAATGGGAAGGGTGCGTTTTTTATCAACGGCAAGCTGCCAGGTAGGTAGCATGCGGACAGTATCGAAGCGTGATACCGCGTTCTGGAGTACATCAAATGCCAGCGGCGTCTGGATTGCATCGCGCATGCCCTGACGAAACAGCAGCATCCTGTCCACGCTGTTCTGCAGCTGCCTGTCCAGCGAACTGGCCACCGTATCCAGATGGTTACGCTGGCTGGAGATGTACGCTTCTTCCAGTACCACCACCTCGCGCCAGGTCAGTAGAGTCGAAAATACCAGAACGACCAGAAAACAGAGATTAACAATCAACCCCGGATTGCTACGCTTATGCAGCCATTGCAAATAGGATTCTCTTACAACAAAGGTATCGCGCTGCACACACACTCCATGATCGCTGCCTTACACCCGGTACTGGAGATAAAAACGCCCGGCAAAGCCGGGCGTTATGTGATTAAGCCTTGTCCCGCTGGTGCTGCCCGTCCCCCGGCTGAAGCTCATCTTCACGAAATGCTTCCCGCTTGATGCCATAGCCATCGTGCCACCGACATTCCACCATTCCGCTGGAATACCCGGTCACAATCATACGTGGGCCGCCCTTCTTAGGCTTAACTTCATCACTGACCAAAAAGACCATACCTGCCTCCTGTATCAGGGTGAAACTGTTTCAATTTAGACGAGGAATGGTCTTTTTGCACCCCACAAGGGGTAACAATTAGTGCGACGTGCCGCGTATTTTTTCAACCAGCTTCACTGCCGCAACCACGATAGCGCCAATGATAAAGCCCAGCACCAGATTCAGCAGCGTGGGCAGAATTGCCGCGACAACGGCCCCCTGCGCCGAGGAAAAATGTTCGATAGCATGGTGCAGAGGCGCGATACCGTGAACCACGATCCCGCCGCCAACGAGGAACATCGCCAGCGTGCCTACCACCGACAAACTCTTCATCAGCCACGGGGCCAGCACCAGCAGGCTTTTGCCGATGCCTCTTGCCACCGCGCTCGATTTCTCTTCCAGCCAGTAGCCGATATCGTCCAGCTTGACGATCAGTCCCACCAGGCCGTAGACGCCGACGGTGACCAGAATGGCGATGCCGGAGAGGATCAGAACCTGATTCAGGAGCGGCGCGTCAGACACGATGCCCAGCGTAATGGCGACAATCTCTGCGGACAGGATAAAGTCGGTCCGAATAGCGCCTTTGACCTTATCGCGCTCAAAGGTTTTCGGATCCTGAGCGGCCAGCGCTTCAAGACGCTGCTGGCGCATCTCCGGCGTATCGCTCTGCTTGCGCGCGCTGAAGGAGTGCAGGACCTTCTCTACGCCCTCGAAGCAGAGAAATGCACCGCCAATCATCAGCAGCGGCGTGATGGCCCAGGGAATAAACGCGCTGATCAGCAGCGCCAGCGGCACCAGAATCACCTTATTCAGGAAGGAGCCTTTTGCCACGCCCCACACCACCGGCAGTTCACGGTTAGCTCTTACCCCACTCACCTGCTGGGCGTTAAGCGATAAATCATCTCCCAGCACGCCTGCGGTTTTTTTCGCCGCCAGTTTCCCCATCACTGAAATGTCATCCAGTAAGGTCGCAATATCATCCAGCAATGTTAACAAGCTACTTCCTGCCAAAATCTTAATCCTTCATTTTTTGGTAATTAGGTGAATAGTATGGAGCAAAAGCGCAAACCCGGAAACACCCACCTCGCGTCAACAAAAAATTCACATCAGCTACACAATTAAAGGGCTCGCCAGCGCGATAGTTTTCGCGTTTACTATCAGCGACCTTTTTATTTCGTCGTGAGGGATTATGCGTTTCCGGCAATTGCTACCGCTCATTGGGGCACTCTTTTCGCTGTACATCATTTGGGGCTCAACCTACTTTGTCATTCGCATCGGCGTGGAAAGCTGGCCGCCACTGATGATGGCGGGCATCCGCTTTCTCTCGGCTGGCGTGCTGCTGCTGGCCTTCCTGCTGCTGCGCGGGCATAAGCTTCCCCCGCTGCGCCCGATGATGAATGCCGCCCTGATCGGCCTGCTGCTGCTTGCGGTGGGAAATGGGTTTGTAACGATTGCCGAGCACCAGAACGTACCGTCCGGGATCGCCGCCGTGGTCGTTGCCACCGTACCGCTGTTTACCCTCTGCTTTAGCCGCCTTTTCGGTATCCGCACCCGCAAGCTGGAATGGCTGGGGATTGGTATTGGCCTTGCCGGCATCATTCTGCTGAACAGCGGCGGTAACCTGAGCGGGAATCCGTGGGGCGCAATCATCATTCTGATTGGCTCGATGAGCTGGGCGTTTGGTTCCGTCTACGGTTCGCGTATCGAACTGCCGACCGGCATGATGGCGGGCGCGATAGAGATGCTCGCCGCCGGAATTGTGCTGCTGCTCGCCTCCACGCTGACGGGAGAAAAGCTGACGACCCTGCCGCCGCTGTCGGGCTTGCTGGCGGTAGGCTACCTGGCGCTGTTTGGTTCCATCATCGCCATTAACGCCTATATGTTCCTGATCCGCAATGTCTCCCCTGCTGTCGCGACCAGCTATGCCTACGTCAACCCGGTCGTGGCCGTGCTGCTCGGAACGGGATTGGGGGGAGAAACGCTCTCACCTGTGGAATGGATCGCTTTAGGGATCATCGTGTTTGCCGTCGTGCTGGTCACCCTGGGCAAATATTTACTGCCCGCAAAACCGGTGGTCACGCCTTGCGAGGTGGAGAAACCTTAAGCAGGTGAATCCCCTGCGTGTCGATCTGCGCGGTCTGGCCGCCGCCGCAGATCCACTCTTCCAGCCGCTCGGTCAGATCGGTATCGTTCAGTTTTAATCTGCCTCTCAGCGCACACTCCCAGACGATCATTACCCGCCAGCCCTGCGCAATCAGCGCGCTGAGATCCCGGCTGTCGCGCTCGACGTTCTTGCCAATTTTATCCAGCCAGAAATCGGTGCGCGTCGCGGGGACCTTAAACAGGTAGCAGTCGTGGTGATGCCAGAAACAGCCGTGGGTAAAGATGATGCACTGCCAGGCGTCGATGACGAAATCGGGGCGACCCGCAAGCGCGGGATCCTGCACGCGGAAATCAAACCCCGCCTGCGTCAGCAGTCCGGCCAGGCGCTTTTCGATGGCGGTGTCACGCGTGCCGATGGCACGCATATTTTTGCTGCGCGTGGCCTTATCGTGAACATCCGTCATTGACGGCCTCACCCTGACGGAGTGCCACCGCCTGTCTGATGCGCGAGGCCAGCAGTTTTGCCACGGCTGCGAATGCGGGAACCACCACCGAATTACCAAACTGGCGGTACGCCTGGGTATCCGAAACCGGAATGCGGAAGCGGTAGCCCTGCGGGGTCTCAAATCCCATCAACCGGGCGCATTCCCGCGGCGTTAAGCGTCGCGGACGGTGACGCTGGTTGTGCGGATCGTCGAAATCTTTTTCACCCAGCGCCTTGTCCCAGCCTCTGTCGATCAGGATCTCTGCCCCATCCTTATAGTAGCGAGCGGACAACGTACGGGTCACGCTGTGCGGATCGTTGGGGTTTACCATCCCAAAACCGAAGCCGTTGCCCTTCGCCTGATGCTTCTTGGCATAGCGGTAGAGGTATTTCCACAGCACCGGGGTAAGAATAAATTTCGCGTCAACGACAGGTTCCAGCAGGTCGGCCACGGTAGGACGACGCTCTGGATACAAAGACGGGATATCACGAAGGGTGAAATCCCCCTTGAGATTGAGATCGCGGCGGAAACCCACCAGCACGATACGTTCGCGATGCTGGGGCAGGAAATGTTTCCCATCAATGATTTTGGGATCGTCCGCGCCCATGTCCTGCGAGTCGGCCACGTCATAACCCAGCTCATCCAGGGTCTGCATAATAATGCGGAAGGTTTTTCCGCCGTCGTGGCTCTTTAAATTTTTAACGTTTTCCAGCACAAAGATGGCCGGGCGACGGGCATCGATGATGCGCGCCACATCAAAAAACAGCGTTCCCTGGGTATCGCAGGCAAAGCCGTGGGCGCGTCCAAGGGCATTCTTTTTGGAGACACCGGCCAGCGAGAAGGGCTGACACGGGAAGCCGGCCAGCAGCACGTCATGCGCCGGGATCGTCTGGCGAATGTGCTCGGCGGCCTGTTCATCGCTCACGCCGCTTTTATGGCTCAGGGTGACATCGCGGATATCCGCGTTGAACTGGTGCTCGTGCGGATCGCAGTACCAGTTGGCCTTGTAGGTCCGGACGGCATGCTTGTTCCACTCGCTGGTAAACACGCACTGTCCGCCGATAGCTTCAAAACCGTGTCGTATACCGCCGATACCGGCAAACAGATCGATAAAGCGGAAGGCATAGTTCGGATGCGCGGCAGGAGGACGCGGAAGCAGGTTTTGCAGATAACGAAACTCGCCTTCACTCAGGCGACGCCCTGCGCGTTCGCTGGTCAGCAGGCGCTTAAGGATCGCCGGGCTCCAGTGGCTCTCGCCGTGCGCCACCAGCATATTGGCCAGCGTTTTAGCATCATAGATATCCAACAGCTGGTGCAGCAACGCCTGCACCGTTGCCGTTGATTTCTCAGCCTGCTCGGGCGCGGGCTCTGTCACTGATAGATTTTCCTGCATTCTTTTAACCGGAGAGTAAAGACTGGGAACAGATTACCACAGTTCAGTTGCGCAAACTGCGACGGAAGCGGCTCAACACCTGGCTATCCAGCCCGATGCAGTCGCCGTGTAATTCGGCACTGAGTTTCGCCATAAACTGGATCAGGAAATCGGCATTGTGACGTGCCAGCTCGCGGCCCATTTCCGTTTGCATTGTATCAGGCAATCGCAGCAGCTTGGTCTGAAAATGGTCTAGGGCAAACGCACGATCGTCAAGGATACGCGCATCGGCAAAGGGATCGTCAGCATCAAAAAGCGGCACGCTCAGCGCGCCCGAGACGGCAAAGACGCGCGCCAGACCGATAGCGCCTAACGCTTCCAGTCGGTCTGCGTCCTGCACAATTTTGGCTTCCATGCTCTGCGGCGCAATCCCGGCGCTGAAGCTGTGCGCCTCAATCGCGTGCCCGACGGCGGCAATATGCTCTGGCGGAAATTCCGGGAAGTCGTGGCGCAGAATGTCGCTCGTCTTAAGCGCCGCGAGCCGTGACGACCGGCTGCGTTCAGGATGGTTTTTCGGCAGGCTGACAATATCGTGAAAATAGCATGCGGTCAGAATCACCAGCGGCTCGACCATGTGGTGAACCATGATTTTTTGCGCCGTCATCCAGACCCGACGAAAATGCGAAATATCATGTGCGGTATCGTCGGTGCTGTGATTCTCCTCGAGCCAGTGCTCAAATCGTTGCTGCCACCGGGCAAGTTCCATCGTCATGTCCTGTCGTCTAAAAGAGAAAGAATTATAACACAGGCAAATTAAACCAATTAAAAAATAGGAATTCGAAATACTTAATAATAATTACACCATATAAATTCAAGCAACTAATTCACAAGAAAAATAAAGAGATCAATTGAAATATTTAGTAATATTTAAAAGGTTTTAGTTACATTTGTTTTTAGAACTAAATAACACATCCTGGAATAGTATCCATCCTGTAATTTCGGAGAGTGATTACATATATTCATATAAATTATCTTTCAAGGGAATATATAATGAAAAGAAAAGTTTTGGCAATTATTGCACCTGCATTATTAATTGCAGGCATAGCAAATGCGGCTGAAGTTTACAACAGCAATGGCAATAAACTCGACCTGTACGGTAAAGTAGATGGTCTGCATTATTTCTCTGACGACACGGGTTCAGATGGCGACGTAAGCTACGTTCGTCTGGGCTTCAAAGGCGAAACGCAGATCAACGACCTGCTGAGCGGCTATGGCCAGTGGGAATATAATATTCAGGCTAACAAAACAGAGAACTCAGGCAATCAGTCATGGACACGCCTTGGCTTCGCTGGTCTGAAATTTGGTGAATACGGTTCATTCGACTACGGTCGTAACTACGGCGTGGTGTACGATGTTGAAGGCTGGACCGATATGCTGCCTGAGTTCGGCGGAGATTCCTATACCTATACCGATAACTTTATGACCGGCCGTACAAACGGTGTTGCAACCTACCGTAATAATGATTTCTTTGGTCTGGCTCAGGGCCTGAATTTCGCGGTTCAGTATCAGGGCAATAATGAAAGTGCCTCTAACGATCAGGAAGGGACCAACAATAGCCGTAATATCCGCAAAGAAAACGGTGATGGTTGGGGTATTTCAACCTCCTACGATTTCGGTATGGGATTCAACGCCGCTGCGGCATATGCCTCATCTGACCGTACCAACGATCAGGTTACCAAAACAACGGCTGGTGGTGACAAGGCTGACGTCTGGACCGTTGGCCTGAAATACGACGCCAACAATATCTATCTCGCAGCCATGTATGCGGAAACCCGCAATATGACGCCTTACGGCAATAAGGAATATGCTGTCGCTAATAAAACACAGAACGTCGAAGCCACCGCGCAGTATCAGTTTGAGTTTGGCCTGCGTCCTGCGGTCTCTTTCCTGATGTCTAAAGGTAAGGATCTGAATTCCTACTACGGAAGTGGTAAAGATCTGGTGAAATATGCGGATGTGGGTGCGACCTATTATTTCAACAAAAATATGTCCACCTATGTTGACTACAAAATCAACCTGCTGGATGAAGGTGACGATTTCTACAAGGCGAATGGCATCAGCACCGATGACATCATAGCAGCAGGTCTTGTTTACCAGTTCTAATCCCCAAAATACTAAAGGCCGCAATGGCGGCCTTTTTATTTCTTCGCTGTCATTACGGCGCTTCCTGCAGCGCCACGCGGATAAACCCGTTATTCTGCGCCAGCAGCTCATGGGCTTTCCATGCATCCAGCCCTGTCAGCACCATCAATACCGCCGTTTTACAGTTATGGTTACAGCTCGCCAGCGCGGCTTTTGCCTCAGCCCGGGAGCATCCCCCCGCTTCCATCACAATGGCGATTTGCCTTTCAGCCCATTTGGTCGCGCTTGCCTCAAGATCCACGCGCAGGTTGCTGTAAACCCGTCCGGTGCGGACGGCCAGCCCGGTGGCGATCATCGAGAGGATCATTTTTTGCGCGATCCCCGCTTTAGTGTTGATATAGCCTGCGACGACATCGGCCCCCAGCTCCGGAGCGATAACCATGCTTGCCAGCTGCGCGGCTTCGCTTTGCGCATCACCGGTAACAATGGCGACCGGTGAACCCAGCGACCACGCATGGCGCATTGCACCCCAGACCCACGGCGTTTTTCCGCTGACGGTCACGGCCAGCATCATATCGTGTTCACCAAACTTGATGGCCTGCAAATCGGCAACGCCGCGCTCGTAGCACCCTTCCCCTTCTTGTGCCGTAACGGCCATTACAGGGGTTTTGCCCGGCGCATATTCATCGGCAACCTGTTGCGCTACGCGCCCTGACGGCCCCGCGCCAACGACGATCAGGCGACCACCGTGGCTGAGCGTCGCGGCGGCATTGTCCACCACGCGGGCAATAGTATTTAAACAGGGGGTAATAGCAGCAGAAATGAGTGCATCATCCTGGTGAATGACTTTCAGCATGTCCAGCGTGGACAATCTATCAATATTCATCGTGCTGGCGTGCCGTCTTTCCTTGACCAAACCGGTAAGCATAACGCTCATAAACAGCCTCCTTATTATGAGTACCCACACACTATAAAGTGTTTTATATAGACGACCTGCGAGGAGGGTCACGAAAAGGGGAGCAAATCCACGCCTTTACATGGCTTTAAGAAAAGCGCGTCATCGGCGATAATTACCCCTTTCCTAATTATCGCGGAGTGTTAATGAGCGATTTGCAGCCTTTCCTTACGACGCGCAAGCGCCCCATGAAGCTGAACACCCTGGTCACGCTGATGGTGTGCGCGATTATTGCCTCTGTGCTGCTGGTGGTCTTTGCGCTCTACTCCGTACAAATCACCCGGGCGACCCGCGATGATGTTAAAGATACGGCTCTGGGTATCGCCAGAACGCTGGCCAACAGCCCGGAGATCCAACGCGGCCTGATGCAGCCACCCCAGGCGGATATCATTCAGCCCATCGCCAAAGCCGTCACCCAACGCAACGATCTGCTGCTCACCGTGGTGACCGACATGCGGGGGATTCGCTATTCGCACCCGAACGAAGCCCTCATCGGCCTGCACTTTATTGGCAACGACCTGGAGCCTGCACTGGAAGGTAAAGAGAATGTCTCCGTAAACCGTGGTGCCCTCGCGGAAGCGCTTCGCGTCTTCACCCCCGTTTACGACAGCCAGCACGACCAGATCGGCGTGGTGGTGGTCGGTATCTCCCTCAAAAAAGTGGAAGATCAGATTGCCCGCGGACGGCTAAACGCCGTCTGGACCATTTTGTTCAGTATTTTTATGAGTTCCATGGCGATTTGGGGTCTGGTGCGGGTACTGAAACGCATCCTGTTCGGGCTCGAACCTTACGAAATTTCCGCCTTGTTCGAACAGCGTCAGGCGATGCTGCAGTCGCTTCGCGAGGGGGTGCTGGCCGTCGATATTCACGGGCGCGTGACGATGATCAACCAGACCGCCAGAGAAATATTGCTTCTCCCCTCCGGCAAGCAGACCGAAAACGCCAGCGCGCCCCTTCTGGCCAGCCTGCGCGAAGTTTCAAAGACGGGCGTCGCGCGCCAGGATCAGGAGATCAGCTGTAACGGTCGTCTATTGCTCTGCAACATGGTGCCTGTTAAAAGCCAGGACCGGGTGATCGGCGCCATCACCACCTTCCGTGATAAAACGGAAATCAGCCAGCTGATGCAGCGTATTGATGGCATGGTTAACTACGTCGATGCCCTGCGCAGCCATACGCACGAGTTTATGAATAAACTGCATGTGATCCTGGGCCTGCTGCACATGAAGCGCTACGACAAGCTGGAAGAGTACATCATCCAGACGGCTCATAATTACCAGACGGATATCGGTACGATACAGAGCAAGGTAAAATCCCCGGTTATTGCCGGGTTCCTGCTGGGTAAAATCAATCGGGCGAAAGAAGCGGGCGTCACCCTGACGCTGGCGGATGAATGCCAGATACCGGATACCGCGAGCGAAGAGCAGGTCGCGGTGCTGATCACCGTGCTGGGTAACCTCATTGAAAACGCGCTCGACGCGATGGAAGGACAGCAGGAAGGTGAGATCGGCCTGCTGCTGCATTATCAGAACGGCTGGCTCAGCTGCGAAGTGAGCGACGATGGCCCCGGCATTGATCCCGCTCAGCTGGAGGCTATTTTTACAAAGGGCTTCTCAACAAAAGGTGAAAACCGCGGCGTTGGGCTGTTCCTTGCTCGCCAGCAAATCCAGAACCTCGGCGGCGATATCACCGTCGAGTCTGAGCCAGGCGTATTTACCCAATTTTTTGTTCACATCCCCTGGGATAGCGAGAGGAATATCGCGTGATAAATGTATTAATTGTCGATGATGACGCCATGGTAGCCGACCTCAACCGTCTGTATGTCAACCGTGTTGAAGGTTTTAGCTGCTGCGGCGTCGCCTCCACGCTAAACCAGGCCGAGGCCATCATTAATAACCCCGGGCATCCTGTCGATCTGGTGCTGCTGGATGTCTATATGCAGCAGGATAACGGGCTGGATCTGCTGCCCGTTATTCGCGCATCCGGGCGCCCAATCGATGTGATTATGATCTCATCGGCTGCTGACGCCGCCACGATCCAGACCTCTATCCATTACGGCGTGGTGGATTATCTGATTAAGCCGTTCCAGTTCCCGCGCTTTGAAGAGGCGCTGAACGGCTGGAAGGCAAAGCACAGCCTGATGGGTTCGCACCAGTATTATGAGCAGGCCGACGTCGACCGGCTGATCCACGGTGGGGCGCCGGAACTGGCGGACAGTAAAAAGCTGCCGAAGGGGTTAACGCCGCAAACGCTGCGCACGATTTGCCAGTGGATTGACGCTCACCCGGAGACGGAATTTTCTACCGATGACCTGGCTAACGCCGTCAATATCTCCCGCGTATCCTGCCGTAAATACCTGATTTGGCTCGCGCAAATCAACATTCTGTTCACCAGCATTCACTACGGTGCCACCGGGCGTCCGGTGTATCGCTATCGTCTCCAGCCGGAGCAGACCGGCCTGCTCAAGCAATACTGTCAGTAACGCGGTAGTCGTTATCCAGCAAGGTAAAACGGAAGTGGTGCATCGATGAGATCACCACTTCTTTTGTTTTGGTCACAAAAATCGCTTCGATATCAGGACGAGAGCGCAGCACAGCGCAGCCCTTCTCTACCCCCATGCCGTACATCAGCGTGGTCCAGATATCGCCGTCGATAGAGTCTTTCGAAACAATCGTCACGCTGTCCAGCTCGTTGTCCAGCGGATACCCGGTGCGCGGATCGAGAATATGGTGATAGCGCCTGCCGTTTTGCTCAAAGTAGCGCTCGTAGGTTCCAGACGTCACGACGGACAGGTTCTCTACGGTCATCGTGCCGATCAGCGCATCCCCCGCGAACGGTTTTTTCAGCCCCACGCTCCAGCCCCCTTCCGGCGAGCCTAACGTCTGAATGTTTCCACCGAGGTTGATCAGCCCCAGCTCAGCGCCCTCTTTATGCAGGTAATCACGCACCCTGTCGGCGATATAGCCTTTGGCAATGGCCCCCAGATCGATCTCCATCCCCGCTCTGGTCAGAAACACGCTGCTGCTGGCCTCATCAAGAAGGACATCTTCAGGACGGGTTATCGCCAGCAGCGACGCAATTTCCTCCGCAGGCGGAACGCTGTCCCCCTGAAAGCCAATTTTCCAGCGCTTCACCAGCGGACCTATCGCCAGGTTAAAGGCGCTGTCCCTGAACAGGCTTGCCGCTTTTGCACAGCGGATCAGCTCAAACACCGGCCGGCTGACGGTAACCGGATGCTGGCCAGCCGCATGGTTAATGTCCATCACCTGCGAGTGCGCGCGGTTGACGGTGAGCAGATCTTCGTACTGTTTGATCAGGCGAAACACGCGGGACGCGAGGGCTTCGTCGTGGGAGAAGAGTTTCAGGAGAATGGGTGAGCCCATCAGGACGGCGGAATAACTGTAAACGCGATGGTCATCAGGCATGACTGGAGTCCTCAGATGTAGCCCCGGCAGGCACCGCGCCGCCGGGGAAAATGCCGGATAGCGCTGGGCGTATCCGGCCTACAACACAGGGGTCTTACTGCTTTTTCGAACGCATAGCCGCCTGATGTCCTGCAAGCGTACCAAAAATAATGATATCTGCCACTGCGTTACCGCCGATACGGTTACCGCCGTGGATCCCGCCGACCACTTCACCGGCCGCAAACGCGCCTGGCAGCACGTTGTGGTTGCTGTCCAGCACGCAGGTTTCGGTGTTGATGGTCACGCCGCCCATGGTGTGGTGCACGCCCGGTGCAATCTGAATGGCGTAGAACGGTCCTTCGTTGATAGGCGCGCGCAGCGCGGTGGTACGACCAAAATCGTCATCGTGCTGTTTCTCAACGAAACCGTTGTAGCGTTCCAGAGTCGCAAGGAAAGCATGGTGATCCATCCCCAGCGCTTCAGCCAGGGCTTTTGGCGAGCTGGCGCTGGTTACGAAACCTTTCGCGATGTACTCATCCGCGGCTTTGTTTTTGGCACGTACGTGCTCGTCAAAGACGATGTATGCGTATTTCTCCGGCAGCGCGATGATTGACGCCGAAACCTTATCGCGGGTCGACATTTCGTTGTAGAAGCGTTCCCCTTTCTGATTGACCAGAATCGCCCCGCCGCCGCGAATGGATTCGGAAATCAGGTACGAGGTGTTTTGCTCAACGGTTGGGTGAATCTGAATTTCGCCCATATCCACGGTACCCGCCCCGATGCGCTCCAGCAGCGCGATGCCGCCGCCGGTTGCCCCTTTGTGGTTGGTGGTGACGAACCCTTCCAGATCCGGACGGTATTTCACCACCATCTGGCTGTTGGCGCTGAAACCACCGGTGGCGACAATCACGCTTTTGGTTGCCACGGTGACGGTTTCGTTCTCTTCGGTGGTCAGACTTACGCCGGTCACTTCGCCGTTCTCGAAGATGATGTCGCTGACGGAGGTATCCAGCATTACCTCGATGTTGCGTTTGTTGACGTTACGCACCAGGCCGCTGATCAGGTAGCCGCCTACCGCTGAACCGTCTTTTGGACGGTGAGTACGGTCGATGCTCATCCCGCCGGTAGTGGTGATGTCGTTCAGCATGATGCCGCGCGTTGCCAGCCACTCAATTGCCTGCGGCGCGTTTTCGACGAAGCGACGCAGCAGTTCCGGGTTGTTCTTGTTGCCGCCGCCTTTCAGGCTTTCCTGATAGAACAGCTCTTTGCTATCCTGAATGCCCTTCACGCGCTGGAAGCGGGTTTCGGCGGCGTTCATACCGGCAGAGGCTTTAATGGTGTTCCCGCCGATGGTCGGCATTTTCTCGACAATCAGCACGCTCGCGCCTTCGTCGTGAGCCTGGATCGCCGCCGCCAGACCGGCGCCGCCGCTGCCGACAACGACCACGTCCACGCTGCGGGTTTCGTTCAGGTCAACGCCCTCTTCCGCGGCCAGCGCTTTGCTGGATTTCAGCATCGCTTTAGAGACCGCTTTCTTCACCGCCTCGCTCTGGCTGGTTGCGCCGGTGATGGCATCCACGTGCGGGGTGTTGGCATCCAGAATGCGGGTACGGATCTCTTCAAAGCTGGTCACAAACTCAACGTCTTCGCTCGGGCCGGAGGCCAGTTCGATGTCCGCAATGCGGTCGGTTTCCAGACTGACGTTAATCACCAGTTCGTTAGCGTCATCCTGCACTTTCTCAGCAAAGGTACCCGGTTTGAATTTGGATTCGCCCATGCTCATGTCGCGGATCATCGCTTCTACCAGCGAGAAGCGCCACAGCGGTTCAGGAATGCTGAGCTCTTCGCGTTTGGTGCTGTCCATAAACAGCTCCAGGCTTTCCCCGGCCGCAATGCGGTCTGTCCAGTCCGGATAAGCGATGGTGGCGCGGCCAACGGCAATCAGGTCGTAACCGTGGTCCAGCGCTTCATTCACATCGGAAGCATTCACCACGCCGCCCACGCCCATGACCGGAACCTGCGCCAGCGTTTCAGAACGCATCGCGCAGTATTTTTCGATAAGCGGGGTTGGATCCTGAGTGTCGACAATGGAAGGACGCAGGGTCGCGCCGACGGAGAAGTGCAGATAGTCCACGCCGCGCGCCGCCAGTTTTTCCAGCAGGTACATGGTGTCGTCAAAGCGGATGCCCGGGACTTCCATCTCTTCAGGGGAGAAGCGGTAGCCAACAATAAACGCGTCGTCCGCGTACTGGCGCACCATTTTGTGGGTAATGTCCAGCACGGCCAGCGGGAACTTCGCGCGGTTATCGCGGCTGCCGCCCCACTCGTCATCGCGCTGGTTTGAATTCGGTGAGTAGAACTGCTGAATCAGATAGGTGTTTGCTCCGTGGATTTCCACGCCGTCGAAACCGGCCTGGATGGCGCGACGCACCGCCTCACCAAACTTGCCGATCATGCCTTCCACTTCTTCTGCAGTCAGAGCAACCGGCGTTGCGGCACCTTCACGCGGCGCGGCTACGGCGCTCGGGCCAACCGGGGTGCGGCCACCGATCAGTTTCGGGTCAACCATGCGGCCGCCGTGGTAGATCTGCAGTAGCGCCTTAGATCCTTTGGATTTAATGGCTTCTGCGATTTTCGCCAGCCCGGCGATTTTCTCGTCATTATCAATACCGATGGCACCCGGGAAGGCGAGACCGAGATCGTCGACGAAGCAGCATTCCACAATGATGGTGCCAATGCTGCCGGAACGGGCACGATAGTACTCCACCAGCTCGCTGGTGACGGTGCCGTCAAAATAGCCGGTACAGGTTGTCATAGGGGCCATTAACAAACGGTTTTTCAGTTCAGTACCATTCGGTAATGTGAAAGGGCTAAGAATGCGTTCGTTAGTGCTCATAATAGAAACTCCAAACTTTTAAAAATTAAGAATTCGTTATCGGATTGATTTTTTATTTCGTCGTTATTTGCCGATGTCATGATATTAATATAATGATTTTTTTAGTTTCTAAAGTTATTACGTTAGTTAAAAAACTATTTAATCCCTTCGATAACACAAATAACACATTGGTGTTAGCGATTGTAATTCACCCATTCACAATAATTTAAAATTCGTTAAATGATTAATGGTAAAACCAATTGACCAAAACAAACTTAAGATTAATAAAAACAATGCGATAAAAACACACCACAATCTTGCCTGTTAAAAAAATGATAAAAAATATGCCAAAAACAGGCAATAACCACATACGCCAGAGTGGTTATTAATAAAAGCATAAAAATAACGCTGCAATTCTATTTTTTTGATCGCGATCAATAGTTATGGCATTCAAAAGCGCAATATAAAAACATCATCATTTTTTAATTTAGCGCACACGAAAACGCGTTAAATCGCTATTACTGAAAATACAAGAAAGCACCTTTAATAACTAAAAAAAGCAAAGAAACTAAATAAAGTGCTTTTTCATTGTGACCGAATTTTTGACAACTTAAGACGTGAAACTATGAATACAAAAACTGCTGTAACGCCCCCTGTGGCGAACCAGGCATCAAATGGAAACGCAAAACGATTGCTGATGATGGCGCTACCCGTCATCGTCGCCGTACTGCTGCTGTTTGTTCCCGTTCCTGAAGGCTTGCCGCCTTACGCATGGCACTACTTCGCCATCTTTGTCGGCGTGATCGTCGGTCTGATCTTCGAACCGCTGCCGGGTGCGGTGATCGGCCTGACCGGCGTGGTCGCCATCGCCCTGTGCAGCCAGTGGGTGCTGTTCAGCCCCGATCAGCTGGCTGACCCGAAATTCAAGCTGGCGGGCGCCTCCTTTAAATGGGCGGTGAGCGGGTTTGGTAACTCTACCGTCTGGCTGATTTTCGGTGCCTTTATGTTCGCCGCAGGCTATGACAAAACCCGCTTCGGCCGCCGTCTGGCGCTGATTCTGGTGAAGTACCTCGGCCGTCGCAGCCTGACGCTCGGTTACGCCATCACGTTTGCTGACCTGCTGCTGGCACCGTTCACCCCGTCCAACACAGCGCGCAGCGGCGGGACCATCTACCCGATTATCGCTAACCTGCCGCCGCTGTACGGTTCAAAACCTAACGACCCAAGCGCGCGTAAGATTGGTTCATACCTGATGTGGGTGGCGATCACCGCGGCCTGCATCACCAGCTCAATGTTCCTCTCCGCCCTCGCGCCAAACCTGCTGGCCCTGGCGCTGGTGAAAAGTACGGTTGGGATTGATATCTCCTGGGGCACCTGGTTCCTCGCCTTCCTGCCGCTGGGTATCTTGCTGATTCTGACCATGCCGCTGCTGGCCTACTGGTTCTACCCACCTGAAGTCAAAGTGAATAACGAAGTGCCGCTGTGGGCGACTCGCGAGCTGGAAAAACTCGGCAAACTGTCCCGCAATGAAATTCTGCTGCTGGTGTTCGTGTGCTGTGCTCTGCTGATGTGGATCTTCGCCGCCGCGTGGATTGAACCTGCCATGGCAGCCCTGCTCATCGTCGTTCTGATGCTGTGGACCGGCGTGCTGGAGTGGAACGATATCACCGGTAACAAGGCCGCATGGAACACCTTCGTCTGGTTCGCCACCCTGGTGGCACTGGCGGATGGCCTCTCCTCTACCGGCTTTATCAGCTGGTTAGGTAAAGAAGGCGGTCTGTTGATGAGCGGTATCTCTCCGGGCGTGGCGACCGTCGTCCTGCTGCTGGCGTTCTACCTGCTGCACTACCTGTTTGCCAGCACCACCGCTCACACCACGGCGCTGCTGCCAGCGATGCTGACCATCGCCTCCACCATCCCCGGCATGAATATGGAAGTGTTCGTTCTGCTGATGGTGACTTCGCTGGGCGTGATGGGGATCATCACCCCGTACGGTACTGGACCAAGCCCGATTTATTACGGTAGCGGCTACCTGCCAACCAAAGACTACTGGCGCCTCGGCACCATCTTCGGTGCCATCTTCCTGGCGGCCCTGCTGCTGATTGGTTATCCGTGGATGTCCATGATGTTCTGATTCCTGACCGCCGGACGTTTCCTCCGGCGGTTTTATTTTTGTGGAGCAATACTATGTCGAATAAACCGTTTTTTTATCAGAACCCCTTCCCTCTTTCCCATGACGACACCGAATACTACCTGCTGACCAAAGAGCACGTCTCCGTTGCCGAATTCGACGGTCAGGAAGTGCTGAAAGTGGAGCCGGAAGCCCTGACCCTGCTGGCGCAGCAGGCCTTCCACGATGCCGCGTTTATGCTGCGTCCTTCCCATCAGAAGCAGGTTGCCGCCATTCTCAACGACCCGGAAGCCAGCCAGAACGACAAATACGTTGCCCTGCAGTTCCTGCGTAACTCTGAAATTGCCGCAAAAGGCGTGCTGCCAACCTGCCAGGATACCGGCACTGCTATCATCATGGGCAAAAAAGGCCAGCGCGTCTGGACCGGCGGCGGTGACGAAGCGGCGCTGAGCCAGGGCGTGTATAACACCTACATTGAAGATAACCTGCGCTACTCGCAGAATGCGGCGCTGGACATGTATAAAGAGGTGAATACCGGCACCAACCTGCCCGCGCAGATCGATCTCTACAGCGTGGACGGGGACGAATACAAATTCCTGTGCATGGCAAAAGGCGGCGGTTCTGCCAACAAAACCTACCTCTATCAGGAAACCAAAGCGCTGATCACCCCGGCGAAGCTGAAAAACTACCTGGTTGAGAAGATGCGCACCCTGGGCACTGCGGCCTGCCCGCCTTACCATATCGCGTTTGTGATTGGCGGTACGTCAGCGGAAGCCACGCTGAAAACCGTGAAGCTCGCTTCCACGCGCTACTACGACGCGCTGCCGACGGAGGGTAATGAACACGGCCAGGCGTTCCGCGACGTTCAGCTCGAAAAGGAACTGCTCCAGGAAGCGCAGAACCTCGGCCTCGGCGCGCAGTTCGGCGGTAAATACTTCGCCCACGATATCCGCGTGATCCGCCTGCCGCGCCACGGCGCCTCCTGCCCGATCGGCATGGGCGTCTCCTGCTCCGCAGACCGCAACATCAAAGCGAAGATCAACCGCGACGGGATCTGGATTGAGAAGCTGGAGCACAACCCGGGCCAGTATATTCCTGAATCACTGCGTCAGCAGGGCGAAGGCGACGTGGTGAGCATCAATCTGGACAAGCCGATGAATGAGATCCTGGCGCAGCTTTCCGCGCACCCGGTTTCTACCCGCCTGTCGCTGAACGGTACCATCATCGTGGCGCGCGATATTGCCCACGCGAAGCTGAAAGAGCTGCTCGACAACGGTGAAGAACTGCCGCAGTACGTTAAAGACCATCCGATCTACTACGCAGGCCCAGCCAAAACGCCGGAAGGCTACGCGTCCGGCTCACTCGGCCCGACCACGGCTGGCCGTATGGACTCGTATGTGGACTTACTGCAATCCCACGGCGCGAGCATGATCATGCTGGCGAAAGGCAACCGCAGCCAGCAGGTAACCGACGCCTGTCATAAACACGGCGGCTTCTACCTGGGCAGCATTGGCGGCCCGGCGGCGGTGCTGGCGCAAAACAGCATTAAGAGCCTGGAATGCGTCGCATATCCGGAGCTGGGAATGGAAGCCATCTGGAAAATTGAAGTCGAGAACTTCCCGGCGTTTATCCTGGTGGATGACAAAGGCAACGATTTCTTCCAGCAGATCCAGAACAAACAGTGCGCAGGTTGTTCACAGCGCTAGGTTGAGACAGGCCGGGTGGCGCAACGCTGCCCGGCAGTCGCAGAAAGACATGCGTCTGCGTCATGTCACAAAACCGTGATATCAGCCACTTAGCAAAAGGTGGTGAATAAAAAATCAATAAATTGTTAAGTTATTGTTGTCATTAATTGTATTTATCCCGCGAAGGCTATTCATGCAAAAAGTGCATCAGCCGATGCGGCATTTGCGCTTATCTATTTCCTCATCCTGATCCAGTTTTCAAAAACAGACGCGTAAAACGTCAACAATAAACTGGAGATAACCATGTTTTCCTCAACCTCACCTGCAACCGTACGCTCGAAAGCGGGCGCCATACTTCGCGTGACGTCCGGCAACTTTCTTGAGCAGTTCGATTTCTTTCTTTTCGGCTTCTATGCCACCTACATCGCCCACACGTTCTTCCCGGCAAGCAGTGAATTTGCGTCGCTGATGATGACCTTCGCCGTCTTCGGCGCGGGCTTTTTGATGCGTCCAATAGGCGCCATCGTGCTTGGCGCATATATCGACAAGGTGGGACGCAGAAAGGGGCTAATCGTCACGCTTTCCATCATGGCGGCGGGGACGTTCCTGATCGTGCTTATCCCCTCTTATCAAAGCATCGGTCTGTGGGCGCCGCTGCTGGTGCTGACGGGCCGTCTGCTGCAGGGCTTTTCCGCCGGTGCGGAGCTTGGAGGCGTCTCGGTTTATCTGGCTGAAATCGCCACGCCGGGCCGCAAAGGGTTTTACACCAGCTGGCAGTCCGGCAGCCAGCAGGTCGCCATTATGGTCGCTGCGGCGATGGGCTTTGCCCTGAATGCCCTGATGGAGGAGAGCGCCATTCGCGAATGGGGCTGGCGTATCCCGTTCCTGTTCGGCTGCTTAATCGTGCCGTTTATCTTTTTCCTGCGCCGCAAGCTGGAGGAGACGGAAGAGTTCAGCGCGCGCCGCCAGCATCTGGAGATGCGTCAGGTCTTTAAAACGCTGCTCGGCAACTGGCAGGTGGTGGTCGCAGGCATGCTGATGGTGGCGATGACCACCACCGCGTTCTACCTGATCACCGTCTACGCCCCCACTTTTGGCAAAAAGGTGCTGATGCTCAGCGCCTCGGACAGCCTGCTGGTCACGCTGCTGGTGGCGATTTCTAACTTCATCTGGCTGCCGGTCGGCGGCGCGCTGTCGGATCGCTTCGGGCGCAAGCCGGTGCTGATTGCCATGGCCCTGCTTGCGCTGGCGACCAGCTACCCTGCCCTGACGCTTCTGGCGAGCGCGCCCAGCTTCTCCATGATGCTGATCGTGCTGCTGTGGCTCTCCTTCCTCTACGGCCTGTACAACGGCGCGATGATCCCGGCCCTGACGGAGATTATGCCTGCTGAAGTGCGCGTGGCGGGGTTCTCTCTGGCTTACAGCCTGGCAACGGCGGTCTTTGGCGGCTTTACCCCGGTCATGTCCACCGCGCTGATTGAATACACCGGTGACAAAGCCTCGCCTGGCTACTGGATGAGTTTCGCCGCCGTGTGTGCCCTGCTGGCCACGCTCTACCTCTACCGCCGCCGCGCGGTATCGCTGCAAAACACCGTCAAGTCACAGGGGGCAGTATGAAACGCACCTATCGCTTTACCGCCAGCGCGCTGGTGCTGGCGCTTCTGAGCGTTAATGCCTGTGCCCAGGACGTGAAGGTCATGATTTCAGGCGGCTTCAAGGCCGCCCTGGAAAAGCTGGCCCCGGACTATGAACGCCGGACCGGGGATAAAATCGTGATTATCCCCGGACCCTCAATGGGCGCTACGCCGCAGGCGATCCCAAACCGACTGGCGCGCGGCGAGAAAGCCGACGTGGTGATTATGGTGGGCGATGCGCTGGAGAAGCTCGAAAAAGCCGGCCAGACCCGGACGGGTTCGCGAACCGAACTCGCGGACTCCCCCGTTGGCATGGTGGTGAAAAAAGGGGCGGATGTCCCTGATATCAGCAGCGAGGCGGCTCTACGTAAAACGCTGCTGCAGGCCAGCTCCATCGCCTACTCTGACAGCGCCAGCGGCAGGTACGTCAGCCAGACGTTGTTCAAAAAGCTGGGGATTGAAAAGGAAGTGGCGGATAAAGCGACAATGGTCGAGCGTATCCCGGTCGCCTCAGAAGTGGCGAAAGGAAAATACGCCGTCGGTTTCCAGCAGGTGAGCGAGCTGCTGCCGGTTCAGGGCGTCACCTTTATCGGGAAAATCCCGGATAATCTGCAGTACATCACGCGCTTCGCGGGTGCGGTCACCCGTCACGCAGAATATCCCGCGGAGGGGAAAGCGCTGCTAACCTATCTCGCCTCACCGCCCTCCAGGGACGTCATCCAGAAGACGGGAATGATCCCCGTTACGTCCGGCGATACTGCTCGGTGATCTGTTTTTCCAGTTCAGCCGCAATGTAGGACTGGATGCGCCCCCGGCGCCGGATAAGCCCCACGGTGCGTTTCACTTCCGGCGCCACCAGCGGCAGATGCGTCAGCAGCGTGTGCTCTGACGTCGGCATCGACATGGCGGGGACGGCAGCAA
>NZ_QFXN01000117.1:0-12978 GCF_003144775.1 Enterobacter sp. CGMCC 5087
GAGGCGTTCGGGAACGATATCCCCCAGCATCCGATCGAGCAGGTTACGGTTACCTGACGTTTTATCGAGGGAGATATAATCCTGCTGGTAAAAGGCCTGCCACGTCAGATGACTCTTCTGCGCCAGCGGGTGATCCTTTCGGCACGCCGCAACATAAACATCCTCCACCAGCGGGAAAAATTCGATGTCAGACGGCAGGTTTCCTGCGAAGCTGATGCCAAAATCCGCCTGGCTTCGGGCCACGGCGTCAATCACATTCCCCGCGCTGCTGTCGATGAGCTTAATGCGAACGCGCGGATAGCGAGACTGAAAACGACGGATCACATCGGGCATAAAGTAACAGGCGGCGGAAGGGACCGTGGCAACCGTGATCAGCCCCGTCCGCTCTTCGCTGACCTTATCGACATCCGCCAGCATTGACTCAACGTTGTCGAGCAGCTGCGCGGAGCGTTCAGCAAAGTTTTGCCCGTATAGCGTCAGGGCCACGCGGCGGGTGGTACGGTCAAACAGCCGGTTTCCCAGCGCGGCTTCCAGCTTTTCAATCCTGCGGCTCAGCGCCGACTGGGATAAGCAGATAGATTCAGCAGCGACACGGAAGTTACCGTATTCCACTAACGCTCTGAAAGCATAAAGATCGTTAAGGTCAAAATTCACGGGCATAGCGTCTGGATGTCCTGTCGGGGAATACGCAACAAAGTCAAAAATAATAGCGTCTTATTGACCCACCGCAACCGGCGCGGTGTTGAAATACGTCAGAGCTCGTTGAGATGCAGGCGAACATACCCGGCGCGATCGGCAATGGCCTGCCGCTCCTCTTCCTTCATGTCCGCAAGCTGTTTAAAGACGATGCCCAGGCGGGGATTGTTACCCAGACGCGCCTGGTTGCGCGCAAAGAAATCCCAGTAAAGGGCATTGAAGGGGCACGCCAGCTCTCCGGTACGCTGGGTGTGCTGATACCGGCACCCCTGACAGTAATTACTCATCTTGTGAATGTACGACGCGCTCGAAACGTAGGGCTTACTGGCCAGCAATCCGCCATCGCCAAACTGGCTCATCCCGAGGGTATTGGGCAGCTCTACCCATTCAAAGGCATCAATGTAGACCCCCAGATACCATTCATGAACCGCCTGCGGCGACAGGCCGCTGAGCAGGCTAAAGTTCCCGATGACCATCAGGCGCTGGATATGGTGGGCGTAAGCCTCGGTGAGCGACTGTCCAACGGCATCCGCCAGGCAGCGCATCTGCGTCTTGCCGGTCCAGAACCAGTCCGGCAGCGGGGCGTGCTGGTCTAAGGCATTCAGCTCCCGATAGCCCGGCATCTGCGACCAGTAGATCCCACGCACGTATTCCCGCCAGCCGAGAATTTGTCGGATAAACCCTTCAACGGCAGGCAGCGGCGCATGGCCCGAACGCCATGCCTGCTGGGCGGCAGCTACCACTTCCCGCGGATTAAGCATTTTGGTGTTCAGCGCGAATGAAATTAACGAGTGGAAAAGAAAAGGTTCCTCAGCGTTCATCGCGTCCTGCCAGACGCCGAACTGGGGGAGCACGTGAGCGATAAATTCATCCAGCCCGGCTTTGGCTTCCGAACGGTTGAGCGGCCAGCGAAAATTCCCGGCCTGCGGTTCGCCGAAGGTCTTTACGCCGCAGCGCTGGATCTCCGCCCATAAGGCTGAATAATCGTGGCTGGGACGCGAATCCTCCGGTGCGGGCGGCTCGCCGGACCAGCGTTTGCGGTTTTCGGCATCATAATTCCATTTCCCCCCTTCCGGCTCGCCTTCAGAAGTCAACAGTACGCCGTGCTGACGACGCATTTCCCGGTAAAAGTACTCCATTCGCCAGCTTTTGCGCGTCGCAAAAAACGCGCTCACCTGTTCACGGGTAGTGAAGAAATGCTCGCTGCTGACGCAGGCCGTTTCGACGGACGCCGCTTTCGCCCACGCCTGCAGCTGCGTATCCAGGCGCCATTCGTCGGGCTCCTGCCATATCACCCTGTTGGCGCCATAATGCGCGACAAGCGCGTTGAGATTGTCTTCCAGCGCGCCGCGGTTTGAGTCGTCAGAGAGCCGGACATACCTCACCCGATGCCCCTTCTCCTTTAACGCAGTGGCAAACGCGCGCATGGCCGCAAAAATGGCGATCACTTTCTGAGCGTGATGAAGCACGTAAGCGGTTTCTGCCCGCAGCTCCAGCATCACGTAAATGACATTTGGATTGCAGGCATCAAACCAGCTGTGGTGCGGATTAAGCTGATCGCCGAGGATCAGGCGCAGTTCGGTCAACGGTGACTCCTGCGACAGCGCTCGGAACAGTATTTGACCTCATCCCAGCATTTCGCCCATTTCTTGCGCCACGTCATAGGCCGCTGACAGTGCGCGCACGCACGGCTGGGCAGGCTCTGCTTGTTACCTTTGAAATCGCTCATCTTTTCAATACCGTACTGATTTCTTCACTGAACCTGTGGGTTAAGGCTACGACAGACTTCACAAAATGAAGGTGATGCCCGTAAACCGCTACCCACCGCTACGTACGAATGATAGTTTATTCAGGCTGGAATTGTCGCAGTGAGCGATTTTCTGGCATCTTAACCAAACCTGACTTTCCCATTTTTGTTCAAGTGACGAGTTTGCGAGCAAAGCGATGATAAAGTGGCCCTGGAAAACGAATGAAGCTGGCCGGGATATGGCGCTGCCATGGGATGACGCGCTGACGATCCCTGTTCTGGCTAATCTTAAGCCGGATGAACAAGCGAAACTGGTTCAGCTGGCGGATCGTTTTTTACAGCAAAAACGTCTGGTTCCACTGCAGGGTTTCGAACTCGATCCCCTGAAAAACGCGCGCATCGCCCTGCTTTTCTGTCTGCCGGTGCTTGAGCTCGGCATTGAGTGGCTGGACGGTTTCCACGAGGTCCTTATCTATCCCGCGCCGTTCGTGGTGGATGACGAATGGCAGGACGATATCGGGCTGGTGCACAACCAGCGCGTGGTGCAGTCCGGACAAAGCTGGCAGCAGGGGCCGATTATCCTGAACTGGCTCGACATTCAGGACTCGTTCGATGCGTCCGGTTTTAATCTGGTTATCCATGAAGTGGCGCATAAGCTCGATACCCGCAACGGCGATCGCGCCAGCGGAGTTCCGCTGATCCCGCTTCGCGAGGTGGCGGGCTGGGAGCACGATCTGCACGCGGCGATGGATAACATTCAGGATGAAATAGACCTGGTGGGCGAAAGCGCGGCCAGCATTGACGCCTATGCGGCAACCGACCCGGCCGAGTGCTTTGCGGTGCTCTCGGAGTATTTCTTCAGCGCGCCCGAGCTCTTCGCGCCCCGTTTCCCGGCGCTGTGGCAGCGTTTCTGCCAGTTTTATCAGCAGGATCCGCTCCAGCGTCTGCGGCAAAATGAGGAGTCTGGCGGCCATTCCTCCCGCCAGATCCATTAAGGCTTTTCAGAAGGGGTCCGCTCGCTTGAGCGTACCCCTATGCTCAACGCTAAAAACAGCACTGCCATTCCCCACGCGGCCACCGTCAAAGACTGCTCGCCGTAAAAGCGCGTCACCACGGGCACCAGCAGCGCGCTGACGCCGTAGCCTAACGTGTGGCTGGTGGCGATAACGCCCGCGCCTTTCCCGGTGGTCAGCCTGTCGTTCAGTAGAAGCTGGTAGCCCGGCGTGGCCATCGCCGCCCCGAGTGAAGTGATAACAATCCCCACGTAGAACAGCGTTAAACCCGCGACGGTCATCAGCCCAAGCCCGGCCACCATCAGCACCGCCGCGATGCAGAGCAACGTCACCGGGGTGAAATGCTGCGGGCGGACCACCAGAAACTGCGCCGCGAGCGTGGCCAGCGCGGCCAGGCTAAGCAGAAGCGCAACATGATGGCTGATCTCCCGGGCGTTGCCCTCCAGCAAGGGGCTAAGATGCGGTGACAGGCCAAGCTGCATCAGGCTCACCAGCGCCGCCAGCAGCAGCGCCAGCAGCAGGAACGGCAGCATCGAGGCCTGCAGGCGGGTCGCCTGGTGCGCCACCGGCGGCAGCGGCGGGTCTGGTGCTTCGCGAAGCACCAGCAGCAGCGCGATTAACGGCGCGATCGCCATTAGCCAGAGCGGCGCCACCGGGCTGACGCTGAGCATCAGCGCCGCCAGCGGCGGGCCGAGCAAACGTCCGCAGCTGAGGCCGGAGCTTATCGTCGCCAGCGCCGCCATTCTTTTCTCCAGCCCCGCACGCTGAATAGCCCACGTCTGGGCCGCAGGCACCAGCCCCGACACCGTCAGTCCGTAAAGCAGACGCGAAAGAATCAGTCCCGCCAGTCCCCAGACGGTATCCAGCCTTCCGGCCGCCATCGCCCAGACCACCAGCGCCATGACGGCGAAACTGGCCAGATAGCCGCTCAGCGAGGCCAGCATCACGGCCTTACATCCCCGCCGCTCGCTCTGGCGTCCCCACCAGGGCGAGGCCGGTAAAAAGAGCATGGATCCGAACATCAGCAGACCGGCCCAGACCGAAAGCGACAGCCCGGTCAGGGTCACCAGCTGCGGGAGCATCACCAGCAGGCCGTTTTGCCCGACACCTAATAAACCCGCACATAACGCCAGGGGCCAGTTGGCTTTTGAGGTGACGTTTTCGGTCAATGTTTCTGAGTCAGCGCGCATGGGAATGTGAACATAGTGTCAATAAATGTGTGGAAATCATGAAGTTTATGAAAACAAATATTGCAAAAATGGTTGCGACTGTAAACAGAATGAATATCATAACGAGAATTATTATCAATCATGGAATGAGGTACATCTATGCGTGCTCTGCCCCGCTCTGCCGGTACAGACGTTGCAGCCCAGTGTTTTTTAAACGCCCTGTTGCGCGAAACGAAGGACTGGCGCTATCTCCCCGCTACCGCTGCGGATGCGTTACCGAACATTCATATCCCGCTGTCCCAAACCCAGGCGCTTCGGGTTCCGGTACGCTATTTCTCTCCCACCCAGCATCATCAGTACCGTTTCCCGGCAACGCTTATTCAGAGCAATAGCGACACGGGTGACGCCGTAACTTTCCCTCAACTGGTTGATTTAGTTCTTGAAAAACCGTCCGTAAAAGGCTCGCTGGATGCCGATACGCTGGCGCGTTTTAAGCAGCGCGTTCTCGAAAGCCATGCCCATACCTGGCAGGCGATCGATCTGCGCCACGGCTGGGCAAACCTGCGCGATAAGCCGCTGACGTTTGCCGACGCGGAACAGGCGCTGCTGGTCGGCCACGCGTTTCACCCGGCACCGAAGTCGCACGAGCCGTTCAACGAAGCCGAGGCGCGCCGCTACCTGCCCGATTTCGCCTCCCGCTTCCCGCTGCGCTGGTTTGCCGTTGAGAGCACGCTCGTTGCCGGCGACAGCCTGAACGTCTCCCTGCGTGAACGTCTGCTGCGCTTCGCGGCCCAGAGCGCGCCTGAGCTGCTCGGCCACTTCACCGACACCCGCTGGCTGCTGCCGATGCATCCGTGGCAGGCCGACTATCTGCTGGAGCAGGACTGGTGTCAGCGTCTGGCGGAAAACGGTTCATTGCAGGACCTGGGCGAAGCGGGCGCGCAGTGGCTGCCTACCAGCTCGTCGCGTTCGCTGTACAGCGAAACCAACGTCGACATGATTAAGTTCTCCCTCAGCGTGCGCCTGACCAACTCCGTGCGCACGCTGTCGGTCAAAGAAGTTAAGCGCGGAATGCGCCTGGCGCGCCTGGCGAAAACGGAACGCTGGCAAGATTTACAGGCACGCTACCCGACCATGCGCGTGATGCAGGAGGACGGCTGGGCGGGGCTGCGTGACGAGAGCGGCGTTATTCAGGAAGAGAGCCTGATGGCCCTGCGCGTCAATCTGCTGTTCGATACGCCAGACACCCAGACCAACGTGCTGGTGAGCCTGACCCAGGCCGCGCCGGACGGCGGCGACAGCCTGCTGGCTTCCGCGGTGCGCCGTCTGAGCCAGCGTCTGGATTTACCGCTCGCCCAGGCCGCCCGCTGCTGGCTGGACGCCTATTGCGACCGCGTGTTGCTCCCGCTGTTCAGCGCCGAGGCGGACTACGGTCTGGTCCTGCTGGCGCACCAGCAAAATATCCTCGTTGAGATGCAGCAGGATTTCCCCGTCGGGCTGATCTACCGCGACTGCCAGGGCAGCGCGTGGACCGAAGGGGCCGACGCGTGGCTGAAAGAGGCGGGCGAAACGGAGGTGGAAAACCGCTTCGGTGAGAGCCAGCTGCTGCGCTACTTCCCTTATTACCTGCTGCTGAACTCTACCCTTGCCGTCACCGCCGCCCTCGCCGCTGCCGGTTTTGACAGCGAGGAGAACCTGATGTCCCGAGTGCGCGACGCGCTGGCCGAACTGCGCCGCACGGCAAAGCAGACCCGCTGCCTCGACTACGTGCTCGACAGCCCGACCTGGAACTGCAAAGGCAACTTCTTCTGCTACCTGCACGATCGCAATGAAAACACCATCGCCGATCCGGCGGTGATCTATTTCGACTTTAGCAACCCGTTTTACAAGGAGAAGGCGTAATGGCAATCGCGAATATCGTCCATTCCGGCTACGGCTTTCGCTGCACCGTAACGGATCGCGCGCTGCCGCTGGCGTTGGGTCTCGACGGCAGCGCGGTGCTGGAGCGTCTGAAGGGGATCCCGGACGGCTGGCTGGTTGAAGCCCTGGATCAGCTGTTTGTTGCCGCACCGGCGCTGACCGGCATTACCCTGCCGTGGGCAAGCTGGCAGGATGAACCCCAGGCGCAGGCGCTGTTTAGCCTGGCCCACGGGGATTATCTGGCGCGCGATGCCTTCTGGCAGCTGCCGCTGTGGCTGAAAGGCGAGCGTCCGCAGGCGAACGGCGGAATGCAGTTTGATGATAGCCGTCAGCTGTATTTCCCGCTGCGCCCTCACCGCCCGCAGGGCGAAGTGTACCGCCGTTACGATCCGCAAATTAAGCGCACCCTCAGCTTCCGCGTGGTCGACGTGGCGCTGGACGGCGAGCGCTTTACCCAATGGATGAATAACCCGCGCGTGAACGCCTTCTGGGAGATGGCGGGCCCGCAGGCCGAGCAGGAAAGCTACCTGCGCCGTCAGCTTGACTCAACCTACTGCTACCCGGTTATCGGCTGCTTCGACGACCAGCCGTTCGGCTATTTTGAGCTCTACTGGGCGCCCGAAGACCGCATTGGCCGCCACTACCGCTGGCAGCCGTTTGACCGCGGGCTGCACATGCTGGTGGGCGAAGAGAACTGGCGCGGCGCGCAGTACATCCGCAGCTGGCTGCGCGGCCTGAGCCATTATCTTTATCTCGATGAACCGCGCACCGCGCGCATCGTGGCCGAGCCGCGCTTCGACAACCAGCGCCTGTTCCTCCATCTGGCCTCCGCCGGTTTCGAGACGGTGAAAGAGTTCGACTTCCCGCACAAGCGCTCGCGTCTCATCATGAGCCAGCGTCACCGCTTCTTCAGCGAGGTGGGCCTGTGAACGCGCTGTGGGAAAAAGTGAACCGCGAGATGGTGGCGAAGATCCTCGCCGAGCTGGAGTATGAACGCACCCTGCGCGCTGAGCCGGTTTCGTCAGACGGCTGGCGCATCACTATGGGCACCGAGTCCTGGCAGTTTCGCGCCGCGCGCGGGATCTGGGGCTGGCTGCATATCGACCCGGACAGCCTGATCGCCGCCAGCGGCGATGCCGTCGAAGCGGAACGCGCGCTGCTGCAGCTGTCGACGGTGCTGGAGATGAGCGACGCGCAAACGGCAGAGCACATGGAAGATCTCTACGCCACGCTGCGCGGCGACATGCAGCTGCTGCAGGCGCGTGAAGCGCTGGACGCGGACGCGCTGATCCACCTCGACCCGGACGAATTACAGTGTCTGATGAGCGGTCACCCGAAGTTTATTTTCAACAAAGGTCGCCGCGGCTGGGGCCTGGACGCGCTGCGTCAGTACGCGCCCGAGTATCGCGGACGTTTTCGTCTGCACTGGGTTGCCGTTCAGCGGGAGCATCTGGTCTGGAGCAGCGACGCGGATTGCGACATTCACACTCTGCTGGCGAGCGCCATGGACAACGCCGAGCGCGCCCGCTTTGACGCCCGCTGGCAGGCGCTGGGTCTCAACGACGGCTGGCTGCCGGTGCCGCTGCACCCGTGGCAGTGGCAGCAGAAGATCGCCATTCATTTCCTGGCACAGCTGGCGCGCGGAGAGATGGTTGAACTGGGCGAATTTGGCGACGAGTATCTGGCGCAGCAGTCCCTGCGCACGCTCACCAACGCCAGCCGTCGAGCTCCGTATGACATCAAGCTTCCGCTGACCATCTACAACACCTCCTGCTATCGCGGCATCCCGGGCAAATACATTGCCGCCGGGCCGCTGGCCTCGCGCTGGCTTCAGCAGCAGTTTGCCACCGACGCCACGCTTGCCCGCTCTGGCGCGCAGGTGCTTGGCGAACCCGCTGCCGGCTATCTGTCGCATCCGGGCTATGCCGCATTGCCGAAAGCGCCCTACCGCTATCAGGAGATGCTGGGGGTGATCTGGCGCGAGAATCCGTCCTGTTATTTAGAAGACGGTGAACAGGCGGTGCTGATGGCCGCGCTGATGGAAACCGACAATGCCGGGCGCCCGCTGATCGACGCGTGGATTAAACGCTCGGGGCTAAGCGCCGACGCATGGCTGGAAAAGCTGTTTGAGGCAACGGTGATCCCGTTCTATCACCTGCTCTGCCGCTACGGCGTGGCGCTGATCGCCCACGGCCAGAACGTGACGCTGGTGATGAAGGATTACGTCCCGCAGCGCATCCTGCTGAAAGATTTCCAGGGCGATATGCGCCTGGTTGATGAGGATTTCCCGCAGGCCCAGAGCCTGCCGGAGCAGGTGAAGGCCGTCACGGCGCGCCTCAGCGCGGATTACATCATTCACGACCTGCAAACCGGCAACTTTGTGACGGTGCTGCGCTTTATCTCGCGCCTCACCCTGCAATGCGGCGTGAGCGAAACGCGCTTCTACCAGATTCTGGCCGGGGTATTACGGTGTTATATGGCGGCGCACCCGGATCTGGCAGAGCGCTTCGCCAAATTCGATCTCTTCAAGCCGCAGATTATTCGCGTGATCCTCAACCCGGTCAAACTGGCCTTCTCCGAACACGACGGCGGCAGCCGCATGCTGCCGAACTACGTCACCGACCTTGATAACCCTCTTTTTCTCGCCTCCCGGGAGTCAGCGCAATGAAAACCTATGATTTCATCGGCATTGGTATTGGCCCGTTTAACCTTAGCATCGCCGCTCTGGCCGAAGAGCTGGACGGCTTTAGCTCGCTGTTCCTTGAGCGTAAACCGCACTTCTCCTGGCACCCGGGAATGATGGTGCCGGACTGCCACATGCAAACCAGCTTCCTGAAGGATCTGGTCAGCGCCGTGGAGCCGACCAACCGCCACAGCTTCCTGAACTACCTGGTGCAGCGCAAAAAGTTCTATCGCTTCCTGACCACCGAGCAGCGCACCGTCTCCCGCGAAGAGTTTGCGGACTACCTGTGCTGGGCGGCGGAAAATCTCACCAATCTGTCCTTCAGCCAGCAGGTCCAGCAGGTGAGCTTTGATGAGAAAAGCGGCCTGTTTGAGGTGGTGACCCAGCGCGACCGCTTCCTGGCGCGGCACGTCTGCGTGGGTATTGGCAAACAGATCAACCTGCCTGACTGCGTTACGACGCAGGACGATACCTGCTTCCACGCCAGCGAGATGATGCTGCGCACGCCGGATCTCACCGGCAAGCGCGTCACCGTCGTCGGCGGCGGCCAGAGCGGGGCCGACCTGTTCCTGAATATCTTCCGCGGCGAATGGGGGCAGCCGCTGAGCCTGAACTGGGTATCGCGCCGTAATAACTACAACGCGCTGGATGAAGCCGCCTTTGCCAACGAGTATTTCACGCCGGAGTACGTGGACAGCTTCTCCACGCTGGGCGAAGAGGCCCGACGTCAGATGCTGCACGAGCAGAAGATGACCTCCGACGGCATCACCACCGAGTCCCTGCTGGCGATTTACCGCGCCATGTACCACCGCTTCGAAGTGCTGCGTGAAAAACCCTGGGCGCACCTGATGCCGTCCCGCTCGGTGACGGCCCTGACGCGCCAGGAAAACGGACATCGCCTGAGCATTCAGCATCACCTCGACGGCGGCCGCGAGCAGCTGGAGAGCGACGTGGTGATTTTCGCCACCGGCTACCGCGCCGTGCAGCCCGCGTTCCTGGCACCGCTGTCTCACCGCCTGCATCTGGACACGGACGAAGCCTTCTGCATTAACAATGATTTCACTCTGGAATGGGACGGTCCGCAGAGCAACCGCCTGTTCGCCGTGAACGCCGGGATGCACCGTCTCGGCATTGCCGAACCCCAGCTCAGCCTGATGGCCTGGCGCGCGGCGCGCATTCTGAATCGCGCGCACGCCGACGAGCCGTTTGAGCTGGCTACCACCCCTGGCGTTATCCACTGGCGAAGCACCACCAGCCCGGAGAACAGCCCGGTTTTTAAATCATTAGCAAAAACCACCGAGTACTGACACACACAATCAGGGTCAACATAACAATGAAACGTTCTCATCTTTGGGTTTTAAATCCTTGTTTGCTTGCAATGCTTTCTACCTCTGCGTGGGCGGAAGAACAAAAGGAAGAAAATATCGTGGTCTCCGCCAGCCGTGCGCACCGCAGCGTGGCCGAGATGGCGCAGACCACCTGGGTCATCGAGCGAGCTGAAATTGAGCAGCAGGTTCAGGGCGGGAAAGAGATTAAAGAAGTGCTGGCGCAGCTGATCCCGGGCATGGACGTCAGCAGCCAGGGCCGTACTAACTACGGCATGAACCTGCGCGGCCGCTCCATGATGGTGATGGTGGACGGCGTTCGCCTGAACTCGTCCCGCAGCGACAGCCGCCAGCTGGACTCTATCGATCCGTTCAACATTGACCGTATCGAAGTGATCTCCGGCGCCACCTCGCTCTACGGCGGCGGCAGCACCGGTGGTCTGGTGAACATCGTCACCAAAAAGGGCCAGCCGGAGACCGAAGTTGAGTTCCAGACCGGGGCAAAAAGCGGGTTTAACAGCCATAACGATCACGATGAGAACGTGTCGGCAGCGGTAAGCGGCGGCAACGACAATGCCTCCGGCCGTCTGTCGGTGTCGTATCAGCGCTACGGCGGCTGGTATGACGGCAACGGCGACGAGGTGATCATTGATAACACCCAGACCGGCCTCCAGTATTCCGACCGTATTGATGTGATGGGAACAGGCACCATCAACATTGACGATCGTCAGCAGCTGCAGCTGACGACCCAGTACTACAAGAGCGAGTCCGACGGCAAGCATGGGCTGTATCTCGGGAAGAACTTCTCGGCGGTAACGGGGGATGCGACCGCCTACAACAAAGGTAACCTGGACTCTGACCGCGTGCCGGGTACCGAACGCCATCTGATCAACCTGCAGTACTCCAATACCGACTTCTGGGGACAGGATCTGGTCGCGCAGATTTACTATCGCGACGAGAGCCTGACCTACTATCCGTTCCCGACCCTGACCAAAGGCGTGGTGAGCAGCATCGGCGCGTCCCAGCAGAAAACCGATTTTTACGGCGGCAAGCTGACGCTGAACAGCAAACCGGTGGACGATTTAACGCTGACCTGGGGTGTGGATGCCGACCACGAAACCTTCGATGCCAACCAGCAGTTCTTTAACCTGAGCAAGGCTGCGGCGAGCGGCGGCATGGAGCTGGATAACGTCTACAACGTGGGCCGTTACCCGGGCTACAGCATCACCAACCTCGCCCCGTTCCTGCAGGCCAGCTACGACATTGACGCCATCACCCTGAGCGGCGGCGTGCGTTATCAGTACACCGAGAACAAGGTGGACGACTTTGTCGGTTACGCCCAGCAGCAGGCCATCGCCACCGGGAAAGCTACCTCCGCCGATGCGGTGCCGGGTGGGAAAACCGATTACAACAACTTCCTGTTTAACGCCGGGATCCTCGGCCGCCTGACCGAACAGCAGCAGCTGTGGTTTAACTTCTCCCAGGGCTTCGAAATTCCGGACCTGGCGAAGTACTACGGCTCCGGCACCTATCAGCTCAGCAACGGTCACTATCGCCTGCTGAACAGCGTCAACGTGAACGATTCGACGCTGGACGGTATCAAGGTTAACGCTTATGAGCTGGGCTGGCGCTACACCGGCGATAACCTGCGCACGCAGGTCGCGGCGTATTACTCGCTCTCGGATAAAACCATCACCATCAACAAGACGGATATGACCATCAACCTGGAAGACGACAAGCGTCGTATCTACGGGGTGGAAGGTCAGGTGGACTATTTCTTCACTGACAGCGACTGGAGCACCGGCGCGAACTTTAACGCTATCAAGTCTGAAACCCGCGAAAACGGGAAATGGGAGAAGCTGACGGTCGACAGCGCCAGCCCGTCGAAAGCCAGCGCCTGGGTCAACTGGGCGCCGGGCGACTGGACCCTGCGCGTGCAGAGCACGCAAACCTTTGACGTGTCAGACTCCGACGGCAAGAAGATCGATGGCTATAACACGGTCGACTTCCTGGGCAGCTACGCCCTGCCGGTGGGTAAGGTCAGCTTCAGCGTGGAAAACCTGCTGGACAAAGACTACACCACCGCCTGGGGCCAGCGCGCGCCGGGGCTGTATAGCCCAACCTACGGTGCGCCGGGGCTGTATACCTATAAAGGCCGCGGACGTACCTTTGGTCTGAACTACTCCGTACTGTTCTGATCCTGCGCGCCGCCTGCGGGCGGCGCATTTTGCTGTGTAATTTCAACGCGAATTTGCCATAAAATCAGCGATTTGCTGAAATTGTCGGCAAACGAAAGAAAAGTGCGTTTTCACCCTTTGACAAGCCGTACCGAGGCCGCTACTATGCGCCTCGTTCACACGATTCCTCTGTAGTTCAGTCGGTAGAACGGCGGACTGTTAATCCGTATGTCACTGGTTCGAGTCCA
>NZ_QFXN01000118.1:0-5747 GCF_003144775.1 Enterobacter sp. CGMCC 5087
GAAAAGCCTGCTTTTAAAGCAGGCTTTTTGCTTTTCTGCGTTCGGATAATTTTCCGTATGGCAAAAAGCTCCTGTCGCTTAGGGCAGCCTGGCAATCACCTTAATCTCAAACTGGAATCCGTACAGCCACGTCACGCCGATCCCGGTCAACGTCGGATAAGGCGCTTCCCCCCAATATTCTGGCAGGATACTCCAGATAGCGTCGAGGTTTGACTCGGGATCGACGACAAAGAGGGTAACGTCAACTACGTCATCGAACGTGCAGCCCGCAGCCGTAAGAACAGCGTTAAGGTTATCGAATGCCAGCCGGATCTGTGCGTTGAGATCCTCTTCAGGCGAACCATCCTCCCGGCTACCAACCTGCCCCGAAACAAACAGGAAGCCGTTAGATTTGATGGCGGGTGAATACCGATTGCGCTCATAGAGCGCCTGCCGTCCGAAGGGAAAAACTGCTTCGCGTGTTGTCATGTTAGTACCTTTGTAATGGGGCGAATTCTGTCCGCTGAACATAAAGACATTTTACAGGCGCCAGATCGGGCGGATAAACAAGCGACTTTGTCCATCATTGTTTGTAATATCCAAACAATCGGTAAAAAGAGAGGACAAGGGATGGATCGGTTCGATGCGATGCGCGCCTTTGCTCGCGTGGTAGAGGCAGGCAGTTTCACCAGGGCTGCCCAAACGCTTCATATGAGCAAAACCACGGTGACGCAGCTGATTCAACAGCTGGAAGCGCGCCTGCGCGTCAAGCTGCTCCATCGCACCACCCGCAGGCTCGGTGTGACTCCTGATGGCGCGGTCTACTACGAGCGCATCATCCGTCTGCTGGCGGACATGGAAGATGCTGAAAATAGCCTGTCCAGTGCGACGATGACGCCCAGGGGACGGCTACGGATAGACGTGCCCACGCCTCTCGCCCGCCTGGTGCTGGTGCCCGCGCTACCGGCTTTTCACGCGCGCTACCCTGATATCCAGTTCGACATGGGCGTGAGTGACCGGATGGTGGATCTGATCGGCGACAACGTGGATTGCGTCGTGCGGGGCGGCGAAATCAACGACCAGTCCCTGATCGCTCGCCATGTTGGCGATTTGCAAATCGGTGTTTACGTCGCACCGAGCTACGTGGAACGCCTCGGCGCCCCTGCGCACCCGCGAGAGCTGGAAAACACGGACCATCGCATAGTGGGATTCTTGTCCTCACGCACCGGTAAGATTGATCCTCTGGTACTGCACGGTGAGAGTGAACGTATTGAAATCACGGGAAGCTATGTGCTTGCCGTGGATGATGGCAACGCCTACCTCGAAGCCGGGCTCGCGGGATTAGGCGTGGTTGCGCTACCCGTCTATATGGCGGCAGCGCATCGGGCATGTGGTTCCTTGATTCCGCTATTTGAAGACTGGCGTATTGCTCCAATGCCCCTGTATCTGGCCTTTCCGCCGAACCGCCACGTTAACGCCAAACTGCGCGTTTTTATTGATTGGATCGTTGAATTGATGCAGCAGCATGCCCCCACTTCCGCCAATAAATAACTGCATCTCAGCCCGCTGATCCGCACATTAGAGTTGACTGGTGGTCATCGTGGCGTTTTGACAGAAAGGGAATTCAAAGTTGGCTTACAACTTAGCCAACTTTGGGTAAGGCTATCCAGTCAAAGGAGCCAAATTTGAAAAGCCTGCTTTTCTATTGGCCGTTGCTTTCCGCGGCACCCACCAACTGCCGCCAGGCCGCCACTTCCTCATCCAGCCACGCGACAAAAAGAGCCACCTCCGGCTTCGTCTCCGTTGACCGCGCTGTCACCAGCCAGTAAGGCCAGGGATACGGCGCGGTAATGGAGGTTAGCTGGACCAGTTCCCCCCGGGTGATGGCATCCTGAACCAGAGAGCGGCGCTCCAGCGCGATCCCTTTCCCGAGCCGAACAGCTTCGATAATGATATTGGAGTCGTTAATGCATAAACCGCCAGGCACGATATCTTTCTCCAGCCCCGCATTCACGCACCACGTTTTCCACGACTCCATGGAAAAAATAATATGACTTTTTGCAACCTCAGCCGGCGTAGCGGGCAACACACCGTCGTTATAGCCAGGCGCGGCCACCACAATGAGTTCATCGGAAAAAAGGTACTGGCTTTCGCTCCCTTCCCAGTTTCCTTTCCCCATCCGTATCGAGATGTCTATTCCCTCCTGCTGCAGACTGGTGACCGTCAGGCTGGCCTGGATCCGAAGGGTGATAAGCGGATATTTCGCCCGAAAGCGTTCCAGACGCGGCAACAGCCAGTGGCATCCAAAAGACGGCACCATCGCCAGCGTCAGCTCCTGCTTTCTCGGCTTCACCTGTACAAGCCGGGTGGCATCCGCAATATGGTTCAACGCCTCGCGTACCTGTAAGGCATAGAGCCGCCCTTCTTCGTTGATCTGCACCCCGCGTCCCTGACGGATAAAGAGCTTTACGCCCACCATCTCCTCCAGCAGTTTGATCTGCTGGCTTATTGCGGAATGGGTAACGTGGAGTTCTTTCGCCGCCAGCGTCACGCTGCCAAGACGGGCGACGGCTTCAAAGCTTCGCAAACTGGCAATGGGTGGAAAATCCGACATGAAAGCTCTCCCTTATCCGCGCTGGATGTATAACGGCAACTTGCCCACATGTCAGTAATACTAACCTTTACGGTAAGATACTGAAGATATTCGCCAGGAAGTTTGTATTGTACTGTCTGTTCATCCTCTTCAATGACGCGTTATTTCACAGAGACAGGAAAACGGGAACGATGATTAAGCTTGTTGGCATGATAGATTCACCTTATGTACGGCGCGTGGCGATCTCCCTTGAGCTTTATGGCGTTGAGTTTGAAAGCCAACCGCTGTCGGTCTTTAGCACTTTCGAAGCGTTCTCCCGAATCAACCCCGCGGTAAAAGCGCCCACGCTAATTCTGGATAACGGGATACGTTTGATGGATTCGTCGCTGATACTGAATTATTTCGAGGCTCAGGCCGCCCCCGAGCGGAGGCTCCTGCCCGTCGCGCCGGATGCGCTGGCAAACGATCTTCAGACGCTGGGCTTTCTCCTCGCCGCCGCGGAGAAAGCCGTGCAAAATGTGTATGAACACCACCAGCGCCCGGTGGAAAAGCAGCACGCTTTATGGGTCGAACGCATTACAACCCAGCTGCTGGCGGCCTGCAGGGAATGGAATGCCTTGCTGAAGACGCGTCCGGCCTCCGCCGATCCCGATCAGGTTGCCGTCACGAGCACGGTTGTCTGGACGTTTATTCAGTCGATGATTCCGCACGTCGTTAACGCAGCGGATTTTAGAGAGATTCAGGCGGTTGCCGAATCATTTGAATCACAGGCGGTCTTTAAAAAATATCCGTTCAACTAAGCGATGAGCCCGGTCAGCGCAGCGCTACCGGGCAAACCAGCGCCTAAATCTGATAATCAATCGCCACTTCTTCCGGTTCCATCACCTGGCGTTTAATCTCATCCACCGACAGCCCGGCGTTGCAGAGTTCGATAAAGCGCCACACATAGTTGCGCTGCAGCTGCCCGCGCTTCAGGCCAAGCCATACGGTGTTGGCGTCAAACAGGTGACGCGTATCAAGACGCACCAGGCTCCCGTCCTCGCGTTCTCCGCCGGACTGTTCCGCCACCAGACCAATGCCGAGACCCAGCTCGACGTAGGTTTTGATCACGTCAGAATCCTGCGCGCTCAGCACCACGTCCGGCGTTAACCCTTTGCGGTTGAAGGCCTCGTCTATGCGCGAACGTCCGGTTATCCCCTGGCGGTAGGTAATCAGCGGCCATTTCGCGACGTCTTCCAGCGTCAGAGGGGAAACCTGGTTCAGCGGATGATCGACCGGGAGTAATAAGCTGTGGTACCAGCGGAACCAGGGGAACGCCACCAGCAGCGGGTCGTTGCTCAGGCGCTCGCTGGCAATGCCAATATCCGCCCCACCGTTTTGCAGCAGCACTTCAATTTCCTGCGGCGTGCCCTGGATGAGCTCCAGACGGACGTCGGGGAAAAGTTCGCGGAACGCTTTAATCACCGGCGGCAGGCTGTAGCGCGCCTGGGTGTGGGTGGTAGCGATGGTGAGTACGCCTGAGGCGTCATTAGTGAAGAGATCCGCCAGACGACGCACGTTGCTGGCCTCGTTGAGGATCCGCTCTGCGATGGTGAGCAAAGCCTTACCCGGCTCCGTCATGCCGAGCAGCCGCTTGCCGCGACGGATAAAGATCTCGATGCCCAGCTCCTCTTCCAGCTCGCGGATATGGCGGCTGACGCCGGACTGAGAGGTATAAAGCATATTGGCGACCTCGGTCAGGTTGTAGTCCCGCCTGGCCGCCTCACGGATAATTTTAAGTTGCTGGAAATTCACGATTCACTCCGGCGCATCTGACATAGCTCTATTGTTAGAGTCAGCCGCGCTGCAGAACAAATAATAAAAACCAGCATCTTATGCTTTTATGGAATATCAGCTCACAAGCTGGAGTTCACGGTTCTCAAGCGACGGCTTGCTGACCAGCGACATCAAAATCTCTTTTACCGCCTGCGCCTGCGGCGACAGCGAACCGCGTGCAGACATGTTCAGCGACAGCGGCAGGCTCATCGAAGGCGTGGTGATGCGCGCCATCCAGCCGTTCGCCGCGCTGCACAGCGAGCGGGCTGCGGATTCCGGCAGAACCGTCACGCCCATTCCGCTGGCAATGGCCGCGGTGAGCGTGGAGATTGAGTCAATTTCACCGATAATTTTTGCCGTCAGGCGGCGCAGGGAGAACGCTTCGTCCACGCGCACGCGCACGGCGCTGTAGTCGCGCGGCAGATAGAGGTTCATCTCTGCCACAGCGGTGAGGTCTACGCTCTGGCCCGGACAGTCGCGGGTCCCCACGAGGTAGAGATCTTCTTTGAGCAGCGGCTGGCTGGTGATGCCGGCGACCGGGGAGCGATCGTAAAGGACCGCCATATCCAGCTGGCCGTTGAGCAGTTTGTCATTCAGCACGGAACCGCTGTTTTCGTGCAGGTAGACCAGCACTTCAGGCAGCTCGGCGCGAACGGCCTGCAGCAGCGGCATGGTAATAGAGGACGCGGCCGTTCCCGGCGCCAGGCCGATAGACACGTGCCCGCTCAGGGTCTGGCCCACGTTATTCACCGCCAGCTGCGCCTGTTCACACTGGCGAAGGATGGTGCGCGCATGGGTATACAGGATCTTGCCTGCTTCCGTTGGCGTGACGCCGCGTTTGGTGCGGATCAACAGCTGCTGATCCATCTCGCCTTCCAGAGTAGCCACCTGCTGGCTCAGCGCAGGCTGCGCGATATGCAGCACTTCTGCCGCTTGAGTCAGGCTGCCGATATCGACGATTTTTACGAAGTATTTCAGTCGTCTTAAGTTCATTTTGCCCCCTGTTCGAAATGCTGTGCCGGAACCGGCTGTCGTTGTTGAACAGGTTTTGCAATATGAATGCCACTTTTACCAGGCGGTCTGAATTGTTCGCTAAGCGCCTGAAAATAAGGAAACCTAATTACAGAGGGGGGTTTTATTACCGAAACAGCAGTTTATGATCTGCCCCATTAGGGGTATACCCGCACCATGACGGTGCATTCCGCTGTCAAAAACATCACTTTGCCGATTTTGTCAGCAAACGATCAAAAGGCGTTGATCCAGCCTTTGACAAGGCGAACGCAGGTCGATAATATGCGCCCCGTTCACACGATTCCTCTGTAGTTCAGTCGGTAGAACGGCGGACTGTTAATCCGTATGT
>NZ_QFXN01000119.1:0-15181 GCF_003144775.1 Enterobacter sp. CGMCC 5087
AGATGGGCAGCGGCACCTTTCGGGTTGATTCAAACTCCGCACGATTACGTGATAATGGCTCGTGAACTTCCACCCATCGGCTGCCGTCCGGCTCCGTGGTCATCTTTACGGGCCGATCGATAAGCTGCACGCGGGTGCCTACGGGAACATTATCGAAAAGATACTTGATGTCGTTATTACGCAGACGGATACAGCCCTGGCTTACCCGCAGCCCAATGCCGAAATTCGAGTTTGTACCGTGAATAGCATACAGCCTGCCGATATAAATCGCATACAGCCCCATCGGGTTATCCGGCCCGGCGGGCACGAATGCCGGCAGCGTTTTCCCTTCTGCCGCATAGGCACGCCGCGTGTTCGGCGTCGGAGACCAGGTTGGCCCCTCCTGCTTACGCTCAACGGCCGTCACCCAGTTACGCGGGGTTTCGCGCCCGGCCTGACCGATGCCGATGGGCAGCACTTCAACGGTGTTACCGCCCGGCGGGTAGTAGTAGAGGCGCATTTCTGCCGCATTCACGATAATGCCCTCGCGGACGGTGTCGGGCAAAATCAGCTGCTGAGGGATCACCAGCCGGGTGCCGGGTTTGGGCAAAAAAGGATCCACGCCCGGGTTTGCTTCCAGCAGGTTGCTCAGCCCCTGCCCGTGCTGCGCGGCAAAGGCTTCCAGAGGCAGCGTATTGCCTTCGGGAACGGTGATGGTAATCGGGGTACCTACCAGACGACTGCCTTCCGGCGGAAGCGTATAGGTTACGGCAAACGCACCGGGTACAGCGGCATACAGCGCAAGGACGAACCAGGTAAGTCGAATCATAGTTTTCTGCGCTCAAAAAAGAGAAAGCCCGGACTCAGGCAAGCTTTCTCAGTTTACGCTATTACGCTTCGGTTTTGCGCCACCTGCGCGTCAGCACTTTCTCCGCCTCGACAATAAGGAACATCACAAAACCAATCAGGAAGGTGATGACCCAGTAGCGGAACGGCAGCGCTTCGGTGCCAAACAGCATCTGCATGAACGGTGCGTAAATGATAAGAAGCTGTAGCGCCAGCAGTACGCCGCTCACGATCCAAATCCCTTTGTTCGCCAGCAGGCCTTTGCTCAGCGAGAAGCCGTCATTCACGCGGCAGTTAAGCATGTAGAACCACTGCGCCGTGACCAGGGTTTGCAGCAGCACGGTGCGGATAAATTCCGCCGAATAGCCGCGCGGCTGTAGCCAGGCTTCCAGCACGAAGGCGCTAATGGCAATCATCAGACCGACAAACACCACGCGCCAGATGGCATAGCCGTCCATCACATGGAGATTAGCCTTGCGCGGTGGCCGGTTCATGATGTCCTTCTCACCCGCTTCAAACGCCAGGCCAAACGACAGCGTTGCCGACGTCGCCATGTTCATCCACAGGATCAGGACCGGCGTCAGCGGGATCAGGTTCCCCGCCAGCAGCGCGATGATGATCAGCAGAGCCTGCGCGATGTTGCTGGGGATAACGAACAGAATGGTCTTTTTCAGGTTGTCGTAAACCCGGCGTCCCTCGTGCACCGCGCTGGCAATGGTGGCAAAGTTGTCATCCGTTAACACCATGTCGGCGGCCTCCTTGGTCACTTCCGTCCCCTTAATCCCCATGGCAATACCCACATCCGCCCGCTTGAGCGCCGGGGCATCGTTTACGCCATCCCCGGTCATGCCCACGACTTCCTGCTTACTTTGCAGGGCCTGCACAAGGCGGAATTTATCCTCCGGGCTGGTTCGGGCGAAAATATCGTACTGCTGCGCGGCGTCGCTCAGCTGACGATCGTCCATCGCCTCCAGCTCACGTCCGGTGATAGCGCTTGCGGCGTTACCAATCCCCAGCATTTGCCCAATGCTCATGGCCGTTTGCGGGTGGTCGCCGGTGATCATTTTCACGCGAATCCCGGCCTGCAGACAGTCGGCAATCGCGGTAATGGCCTCCGGACGCGGCGGATCCATCATTCCAGCAATACCCAGCAGGATCACGCCGTCATGCAGGTCCGGGTGATCCAGCTCGCGCTGTCCCTCGCGGGCAGGTTTCCAGGCCGCGGCCACCATGCGCAGACCTTCCCGGGCATACTCTTCGATCTTGCCTTCCCAGTAAGGTTGATCGAACGGCTGCAGTCCGTCATTCGTCTGCTGGTACTGGCAGAGGCGGAACAGGACGTCCGGCGCGCCGGTGATTAAAATCGCCTCTTCTTCACCCAGCCGGTACAGCGTGGACATGTATTTATACTGTGAATCAAACGGGATTTTGCTGCGCATTTCGGTATCGAGCGGTGGGAGCGGGATTTTCGCCGCCAGCACCTTCAGCGCGCCCTCGGTTGGGCCTCCGGTGATTTTCCACAGCCCCTGCTCGTCTTTGATCAGCTGGCTGTCATTACACAGGTCAATGGTGCGCAGGTAGCGTTCCAGCAGGGAACCCTGCGTCACGCTGACGGGCGTTGGGTCATCTACGGGGTGAATATTCCCCACCGGTTCGTAGCTGTCGCCCTCCACGCGATAGGTCGTGTCAGCGGTAATCACCGCTTTGACCGTCATTTCATTCATCGTCAGGGTGCCGGTTTTATCCGAGCAGATGACCGTCATCGCCCCCAGCGTTTCAACCGTAGGCAGCTTGCGAATGATGGCCTTGCGGCGCGCCATGGCCTGTACGCCAAGCGAAAGGATAATGGAGATGATGGCCGGCAGGCCTTCCGGCACGGCGGCAACGGCGAGGCTGATAAGCGACAGCACCAGTTCAGAAACCGGCATATCCCGGAACAGGAGGCTAAAGACAAACAGCGCCACCATCATGACCAGGATAGTGATGAAGATGGTCTTACCGAGCTTGTCCATCTGCACCATCAGCGGCGTGCGGTGCTTTTCAATGTCGGACATCATCTGATTGATGTGGCCCAGCTCGGTCTCACCCCCGGTTGCCACCACCACGCCTTTACCGCCGCCGGAGCTGACGGTGGTGCCCGAGTAGAGCAGATTATACCGGTCACCTAAGGGCAGTTCCCCTCTTAACGCATCGCTGTTTTTCTCAACAACGGTGGATTCGCCGGTCAGGATGGCCTCCTCCACTCGAAGGTTATGCGCTTCAATCACGCGCAGATCAGCAGGAATACGATCCCCGGCGCGGATCACCACGATATCTCCCGGCACCAGCGCCGTGGTGGGGATCGTTTCATGGTTCCCCTGTCGTACCACCACGGCTTCGCTGGAGAGCATATTGCGAATACTCTGCAACGATTTTTCAGCATTGCTCTCCTGGATATGGCCAATCAGCGCGTTAATGATGGCAACCCCAAGGATCACAAACATGTCTACCCAGTGGCCCATAAAGAGCTTAAGCAACGCGGCCACCAGCAGAACGTAAATCAATACGTCGTTAAAATGCGCCAGGAAGCGCAGCCAGGCGGGTTTGCCCTTTTTTTGCGGCAACGCATTCTCACCATGCTGCTGAAGTCGGGCTGATGCCTCAGTGCCGCTAAGTCCTTCCAGAGTGGAGTGGATATTCGACAGGGTTTCGTCAACGGTTTGTTGATAATACGGACGTTCAGGTTTTCCTGTTTTCATCGTTCCTTCCTCAGGTTCTATTCAGAAATCACCTTGCTTTCATGTAATTAACGAATAACGAAAACAGGAACATGGGCGTAACGAACAATACTTGCCGCCTCAGATCCTAACAAATGGGTTTGAATATTTGGATTTCGCGAGCCGACAATAATCGCGCCGACGGCAAGTTCATCCGCAAGCTTAATAACCTCATCACGAACATTTCCGCTACGAACATGGAGATGAACACGATCTTCCGGCAGATTCAATTTTTTGACCAGGTCAGACAGCTTTTCTTTCGAATTATTAATCATATATTCATCCATTTTGCGCGCATCTGAAATAAAACCACGCGTCAGTTCGGCTGAAAATTTGGGCATGACGTGCAGCAAATGAATGTCACCCGATGCGCTTTGCGCCAGAAACTGTGCATGCTGCAACGCTTTATCCGCCAGGCTTGTCTCGTAGACATCCACCGGAACGAGAATGTTTTTATACATATCGAGCATCCTTTTTATAACCAACACGAGAGTGAATGAAGCAAAAAAACGCATTAAATGCAGGGGGTTGCCCTTAATGCCAGTTACGGTAAAAAGAGATGGATGATATTAAACGTAGCACAGGAATATCAGGTTTAGCGCTTGCCCACTGATAATGGTTATTTAACATTTATCTTTTCGCCGACTATGCTCATAGTCAGCCACCGCTTCCGGCTCATGGAGGAATGTATGTATGGTTTAAGCCTGATCCGCCTGGGTATGTTTATTGCACTTGCCATTATCGCCAGCACGGCGATTGGTCTATTTACCTATATGGTCGTCACTGTTCTGGCAGAATAGTGTCACCCCCTGTCCAGGTGATGGAATAAATAAAACAGTTATTTATTAGGGGAATACAGTGAACCGCTACCTCTCTCTTTTACCGTTCGTTTTGTTAACGCTCACGGCGTGCGACCCGAAACCCAAGCAAGCATCCCCCCTGCCCAGGATGGTAAAAGTGGCGGAGGTGACGGCTCCCGGTCACGCCCAGCAGCGCGTTTTCCCCGCCCGCATTGAATCGGGCGATGCCACAGACCTTTCCTTCAAGCGCGCAGGCCAAATTGAAGCGCTCGATGTTCGTCAGGGCGCAGCCGTTAAACAGGGACAACAGCTTGCCAGACTGAACGCCCGTGAAGCCCAGCAGCGGGTTAACGACAGACAAACGGCGGCGACGCTGGCCCAGAGGCAATTCGATCGCTTCCAGACGCTGGCGGGCCGCCAGGCGATTTCGAAAGCAGAAATGGACGTGCAGCGCGCGAACCGCGATTCGGCGAATGCGGCGCTGCAGATTGCCCGAGAAGAGTTGAATCAGATGACGCTCGTCGCCCCCTTTAGTGGGACGGTAGCCAGCGTACATGTCCGAAACCATCAGGTGGTGTCCGCCGGTCAGCCCATCGCGACGTTAACCCGTACCGATCTGCTGGACGTGGTGTTCAGCATTCCTGAAAACCTGTTTAAGACCTTTGATATCCGCAACGCGCAGTATCGCCCCGTGGTGAAAATTAACGCCATGCCGGATCGGGAATTTACCGCCGTCTACAAAGAGCATTCGGGCAGCAGCGACAGCAATACCCTGACCTGGCAGGTGATACTGACCATGCCGCGCCCGGATGATTTTCCCGCCGTCGGTGGCGTAAGCGGTACGGTGACCATCAATTTAAGCAACCTGCCGGCGGGCGCGGACGCTCAGGCGCTGGTCGTACCGGTTGAGGCAGTCTTTAACCCGAACAACAGCCCGCGCAACGAGCCGCACGTCTGGGTCGTAACGGGCGAAGGTGACGCGCTCCATCTCGAAGACCGCAAGGTCAGCGTGGGGCAAGTGAGCACCGAAGGGGTGGTGATTACCAGTGGGCTTAAGGCGGGCGAGCGCGTGGTGGCCGCGGGCGTTGGGGAGCTGCATGTTAACCAGCCGGTGCGTATCTGGACGCGTGAACGGGGACTGTAATGGATATCTCTCGTCAATTTATTAATAACCCCGTTCGCGTCTGGCTAACGATCCTGCTGCTGGGCATCGGGGGTATTTTTGCCCTGTTGAATATCGGCAGGCTGGAGGATCCAGCCTTTACCATCAAAACCGCAGTGGTGGTCACCCACTACCCCGGCGCATCCGCTCAGCAGGTTGAAGAGGAGGTGACGCTTCCGCTGGAGAATGCCCTTCAGCAGCTGCCTTATCTGGATAACGTGAGCTCCATCTCGTCAAACGGTCTGTCGCAAATCACCGTTAACATCGCTTCACGCTATCACTCGAACGAGCTGCCGCAGATTTGGGATGAACTGCGCCGCCGCGTGGGCGATGCCTCGCGTCAGTTCCCGCCCGGCGTCGTCACGCCCTTTGTGAATGACGATTTCGGCGACGTGTTCGGCTTCTTCTTCGCCATTTCCGGAGATGAATTCAGTAATCCTGAGCTGGTGAGATATGCGGAGCAGCTGCGCCGGGAGTTAATTCTGATACCCGGCGTCGCGAAGGTCGCCATCGGCGGGGCGATTAGCCAACAGGTCAACATCGATATCTCCCTGACCAAAATGGCCGCGCGCGGCATTACGCTGAACCAGCTTTCCGCCCTGCTCAGCAGACTTAACGTCGTTTCCAGCGCCGGAGAAATCACCTCCGGCACCGAATCCATTCGCCTGCACCCGACCGGTGAGTTCGAAAATCTTGATGAACTGGCGGATATCATCATCACGCCTTCCGGCACCGGGGCGGCGACGCGTCTGCGGGATATCGCCACGCTGTCGCGCGGGCTGAACGAATCGCCGGCCAGTATCTACCATGCCAACGGCAAAAAAGCCGTCACCATGGGCGTCTCGTTTATTCCCGGCGTGAACGTTATCGACGTGGGCCACGCGCTGGAGGCGAAGCTAAGCCAGATGTCGGCGGAAAAACCGGCAGGCATACAGATAGATCTGTTTTACGATCAGGCAGCCGAAGTGGGCCACTCTGTTAACGGTTTTATTATTAACTTCCTGATGGCGCTGGCGATTGTCATCGGCGTGCTGCTGATCTTTATGGGCGTACGCAGCGGGATCATCATTGCGGTTTCTCTCGCCCTTAACGTGCTGGGCACGCTGCTGATTATGTATCTGTGGGGCATTGAGCTGCAGCGCATCTCGCTCGGGGCGCTGATTATCGCCCTCAGCATGCTGGTGGATAACGCCATCGTGATTGTCGAAGGGGTGTTGATTGCCCGACAGCAGGGCTCGCCTCTGCTGACCGCCGTGAACTACATCATCCGCCGCTCCGCCCTGCCGCTGCTGGGGGCGACGGTGATTGCTATCCTGGCGTTTGCCCCTATCGGCCTGTCGCAGGATTCCACCGGGGAATATTGTAAATCCCTGTTCCAGGTGCTGCTGATTTCCCTGATGCTGAGCTGGTTTTCGGCGCTCACCCTCACCCCGGTGCTGATTAAGTGGTGGTTGTTTAAAAACAACAGCGCGCCCGATAAAACCGACGAGTCAGATCCTTACGATAAACGACTCTACCGCGCCTACCAGCGCCTGCTTAACGCGCTGCTGCACCATAAAGCACCGACGCTCATTGTGATGGCTGCGCTGCTGGCAGCCTCTGTCTGGGGCTTCGGCGCCGTGCGGCAAAACTTTTTCCCGTCGTCTAATACGCCGATTTTCTTTGTCGACCTGTGGCTACCCTACGGTACCGATATCAAGTGGACTGAGAAAATGACCAGCGATATTGAAAAGACGATCAATGGCCAGCCGGGCGTGGAGACCACCGTCGCAACCATTGGTCAGGGAAGTATGCGCTTCATTCTGACCTACAGCGGACAGCGGCAGTACAGCAACTACGCGCAGATCATGGTGCGCATGGATGACCAGCGCAACATCGCCGCCCTGACGCGCCACGTGGACGAGTACATCGCGCGAAACTATCCGCAGGTCAACGCCAGCACCAAGCGCGTGATGTTTGGCCCCTCCGGCGACAGCGCCATTGAGGTGCGCATTAAAGGCCCCGACCCTGACAGGCTGCGCCTGATTGCCAGCCAGGTGGACGATATCCTCACGCGCGACCCGGCCACGGGCAGCGTCAGGAACGACTGGCAAAACCGCAGCAAGGTGATCCGCCCACAGTACGTTGCCGCCCTGGGCCGCGAGCTTGGCGTAGATAAGCAGGACGTTGATAACGCGCTGGAGATGAACTTCTCCGGCAGCCGGGCGGGGCTGTACCGGGAAGGCAGCGACTTGCTCCCGGTCGTGGTGCGCCCGCCTGAGAGCGAACGGCTGGACGCCAATCACCTGAACAACGTGCTGGTGTGGAGTCAGACGCGGCAGCAGTATATCCCGCTGAGTAACGTCGTCAGCCGCTTCTCGCTGGAGTGGGAAGATCCGCTCATCCTTCGACGCGACCGCTCGCGGGTGCTGACGGTGCAGACGGACCCGGACCCGCTGAGCCAGCAAACCTCCGGGGACATTCTCGCCCGTGTGAAGCCGCAGATTGATGCCCTTAGCCTGCCACACGGCTACAGCATCGAGTGGGGGGGCGACGCGGAAAACTCCAGCGAAGCGCAGCAGGGGCTATTCACTACGCTACCTCTCGGGTATCTGGTGATGTTTGTTATCACCGTACTGATGTTCAGCTCGGTAAAAAATGCCGTCGCCATCTGGCTGACCGTGCCGCTGGCGTTGATTGGCGTCACGCCGGGATTTTTACTTACCGGCATTCCCTTTGGCTTTATGGCGCTGATTGGTCTGCTGAGCCTGAGCGGCATGCTCATCCGCAACGGCATCGTGCTGGTGGAAGAGATTGAGCAGCAGAAAACGCAAAAGGATCAGCACGAGGCGATCGTTTACGCCGCCACCTCGCGCCTGCGCCCCATCCTGCTCACCGCGTTCACTACCGTACTGGGCCTGGCTCCGCTACTGCTGGATGTTTTCTTCCAGAGCATGGCCGTTGTCATTATGTTTGGACTGGGGTTTGCTACAATCCTGACGCTGCTGGTACTCCCCGTTATCTATGCGTGTTTCCATCGTAAGGACGAAGCCAAACCACAATGAATGCGACAGGGCTGAACATTATCAAGACGCTGGGCTGTATGACGGCGGTGACCTTCTTTACCATCTACAACACCTGGGATCATTATGATTATGACTACCACTGGATCCTGGGGTTTTTAACCTTTATCTCGACGATTGCCACGCCGCTGTTTTTTGTGGTTGCGGGCTATCTCGACGGACAATCACGGCACGGCACCCGCTGGCAGCTGGGTAAAATTAAAAGTCTGGTGATTGTTTTTCTGTTCTGGATAACGATCTACTACCTGTGGGAGCCCTATCAGCGCGGGTATTTAATCCAGCCCTGGTTCGTGTTCGCCTTTGTGGTGATTTACACCTTCCACCCGGCGGTGGAGTGGCTCAGCCAGCGGCGAGCGCTGTTCTGCGGCACGATTGCCGCCCTGCTGCTCTTTTCCTACGGATACGATCTGCTATCGGCGCTCTATCCTGAGGCGCACGCCCTTTCTCTTTCACCGCAGTATCGGCTGTGGACGTGGCTGCTGTTCTATCTGACGGGGCAACTCTTCTGCGACCCGAAAATTGCCGAGTGTATTAGCCGCAAAAATGTGGTCAGGGCGGCGGTTGTCGCCATCCCGTTTATCTACCTCTTCACCTGGTTTTACGAGCGCCACTTCTTCTTCGCGCTGTTCAAGGCGGACAGAAACGCCTTTATTCTCACCGGCTCTCAAATTTACATTTTGATCATCGCGCTGGTGATTGCGGCAAACGGCGTGCGCTTTCGCCGCAATGCTGAATTTAAAGAGTCCATTCTGGCCGCTATCAGCAAAACGATGACGGGCGTGTATATTGTGCACTACTCGGTGTTTCATCTCCTGACGGCGCTGATACCGGTGACCTCTCTCGGTATGAAGCTGGCGCTGATTGTGCTCACTTTCATTACCTCTGTTCTCTTCTCCATGCTGATATTGTCTAACGCCGTGGCAAAAAAGGTGATCACCCTTTAAAAGCCTAAGCGCAGCCAGGCAAAGAGCACGTTGCCGTTGTTATACGTCCCGGGAATATAGGTGAACTGGACGGTAACGCGCTTATACCCGGCCGAAAACAGCGGGAAGATGAACGGTAGCGGGACATAGTTTGCAAAATCATCTCGCGCCGTGATGCCCGCCGCGGCGCCGAGCCCAAGGCGGAAATCTTTGGCATTATCCAGGTACCAGCCCTTCTCCCAGCCATAGCCCATCGCGGGCTGCCATTCGTTGTGCGAGTCCTTGAACATCATCGCGAACAGCGCGCTCCAGTTGCCCTCTTCGTTATAGCGGGAAACGCCCAGCCCGCCGCCCCACGGCATTTCATTGTAATTGTCGGTTTTTTCTTTGTCGTACATAAAGCGAGCGTGCCAGCTCAGAAACGGCAGGTACAGGTCGTAACGTTGGGGCTCTTCCCAGGTTTGCGAAATATCATCCGTCAGCGCATTCCACCAGCCGCTGATACGCTGTTCACCATAGACGTTGGGCTCCGCATGAAGCGGTGCGACGAATAAAAACAGGACCATCAAGAATGCCAAAAAGGTGCGTTGCATCGTTATTCCCTCAGCTTAACTCGCGCAGCAGTCACTATTACTGTAAACCATTCAGCACTTAACGGAGCCGGGAAGACATAATTATACGGCGCAGGTGTAGATGAAATTTATTTATTCAGCGCCTTCCTGAAAGATAAAAACGTTTTCTCAGGCGTTTTGTCGCGGTAGTCTCATAGGTTCCGTTTATATGGCGGCTGCTTTGTGAGTGACCTTTTCTTATACCAATAATTAAAAATCAGTACGGACAGGACAACTATGGACTCCACCCTCATCTCCGATCGTCCCAACGAGGAGACACCTTCGCTCAATCGTGCCCGCCGCGCAGCCTTAGGCAGCTTCGCGGGTGCCGTCGTCGACTGGTATGATTTTCTGCTTTACGGCATCACTGCCGCCCTGGTGTTTAACCGCGAATTCTTCCCCCTGGTCAGCCCTGCGATGGGCACGCTTGCCGCGTTTGCCACCTTCGGCGTCGGCTTTCTCTTTCGCCCGCTGGGAGGTGTGATCTTCGGCCACTTCGGCGACCGCCTGGGCCGCAAGCGCATGCTGATGCTCACCGTCTGGATGATGGGGATCGCCACCGCGCTTATCGGTATTCTCCCCTCGTTTTCCTCTATCGGCTGGTGGGCACCGGTACTGCTGGTCACCCTGCGCGCCATCCAGGGCTTCGCCGTAGGCGGCGAATGGGGCGGCGCGGCGCTGCTGTCCGTTGAGAGCGCGCCGAAGCACAGAAAAGCGTTTTACAGCAGCGGCGTACAGGTCGGGTACGGCGTAGGCCTTCTGCTTTCCACCGGGCTGGTATCGCTAATCAGCCAGCTTACTACCGACGAGCAGTTCCTGAGCTGGGGCTGGCGCATTCCGTTCATCTTCAGCATCGTGCTGGTCATTGCCGCGCTTTGGATCCGTAACGGAATGGAGGAGTCGGCAGAGTTCGAAAAGCAGCAGGAAAAACCGGCCGCTAACAGAAGACTTCCTGTCATGGAAGCCCTTGTCCGGCACCCTGGCGCTTTTCTGAAAATTATCGCCCTGCGCCTGTGCGAGCTGCTGACGATGTATATCGTCACCGCCTTTGCCCTGAACTACTCGACGCAGAATCTCGGCCTGCCCCGTGAACTGTTCCTGAATATTGGCCTGCTGGTCGGCGGGATCAGCTGCCTGACTATCCCCTGCTTCGCCTGGCTGGCTGACCGGTTTGGTCGCCGTCGCGTTTACATCACCGGCGCGCTGATTGGAACCCTCAGCGCCTGGCCGTTCTTTATGGCGCTGGAGGCGCAGTCTGTTTTCTGGATTGTTTTCTTTGCCATCATGCTCGCTAACATCGCTCACGATATGGTGGTCTGCGTGCAGCAGCCGATGTTTACCGAGCTGTTCGGCGCCAGCTACCGCTACAGCGGCGCGGGCGTGGGCTACCAGGTCGCAAGCGTGGTTGGCGGCGGGTTTACGCCGTTTATTGCCGCCGCGCTGGTGACCTTCTCCGGCGGCAACTGGCACAGCGTGGCGATTTATCTGCTGGTCGGCTGCCTGCTGTCGGCAGCGACGGCGCTGCTGATGAAAGAGACGAGCCACGGCTGATCTCCCTTTTGTTTCACGGGCGTGTGACATACTATCGGGTAGAGTCGCACACCTGTGGAACAAGGAGACAGAGATGAATAATAAGGGCTCCAGCCTGACCCCGGCTCAGGCGCTGGAAAAACTCGACGCGCTGTATGAACAGTCCGTCAACGCGCTGCGCGGCGCCATCAGCGAATATATCGAAACAGGGAAACTTCCCGACCAAAAGGCCAGAACCGAGGGCCTTTTTGTTTATCCATCGCTCTCTGTGACCTGGGACGGCAGCGCCAGCAGTAATCCCAAAACCCGCGCCTACGCGCGTTTTACCCACTCCGGCTGCTACAGCACCACCGTCACACGTCCTGCGCTGTTCCGCTCGTATCTTGAAGAACAACTCACGCTGCTGTACCAGGATTACGGCGCGCACATTGCCGTTGAGCCCTCGCAGCATGAGATCCCCTATCCCTACGTGATTGACGGTTCGGCGTTAACCCTTGACCGCTCCATGAGCGCGGGGCTGACCCGCCACTTCCCGACCACCGAGCTTTCACAGATTGGCGATGAGACGGCCGACGGGATTTATCACCCGGCAGAATTTTCTCCCCTGTCGCACTTTGATGCCCGCCGGGTCGATTTCTCCCTGGCGCGCCTGCGCCACTACACCGGTACGCCAGTCGAACATTTCCAGCCGTTCGTGCTCTTTACCAACTATACCCGCTACGTCGACGAGTTTGTCCGCTGGGGCTGCAGCCAGATCCTCGACCCGGAGAGCCCATATATCGCGCTGTCCTGCGCGGGCGGGATCTGGATCACCGCTGAAACCGAAGCGCCCGAGCAGGCCATTTCCGACCTGGCGTGGAAAAAGCACCAGATGCCCGCCTGGCACCTGATTACCGCCGACGGTCAGGGCATCACCCTGATCAACATCGGCGTTGGCCCGTCAAATGCCAAGACCATCTGCGACCATCTGGCGGTACTGCGCCCGGACGTGTGGCTGATGATTGGCCACTGCGGCGGCCTGCGCGAAAGCCAGCTGATTGGCGACTACGTGCTGGCCCACGCCTATCTGCGCGATGACCACGTGCTTGATGCGGTGCTGCCGCCGGATATCCCAATCCCGAGCATCGCCGAAGTACAGCGCGCGCTGTATGACGCTACCAAAGAGGTCAGCGGGATGCCGGGCGAAGAGGTTAAACAGCGCCTGCGCACCGGCACGGTCGTCACAACGGATGACCGCAACTGGGAGTTGCGCTACTCCGCCTCCGCGCTGCGGTTCAACCTGAGCCGCGCGGTGGCGATCGATATGGAGAGCGCCACCATCGCCGCGCAGGGGTATCGCTTCCGCGTCCCTTACGGCACGCTGCTGTGCGTCTCCGATAAGCCGCTGCACGGCGAAATTAAGCTGCCGGGCCAGGCCAACCGTTTCTATGAAGGAGCTATCTCAGAGCATCTGCAGATTGGTATTCGTGCGATTGATTTACTTCGCGCGGAGGGCGACAAGCTGCATTCGCGCAAGCTGCGCACCTTCAACGAGCCGCCGTTCCGCTAATAACGATAAGGAAAAACAATGTCCAGCACATCACCGCTCTCTGCCCTGCGCCACTGGCTTGAGGCCAGCCATCTCGACGGGATGATCGTCCCGCGAGCGGATGCCTGGCAGAGCGAATACTGCGCGCCTTACGACGAAAAGCTGGCCTGGCTGACGGGCTTTGACGGCTCGGCCGGCGTGGCGCTGGTGCTGAAAAACAAAGCGCTGCTGTTCGTCGACGGGCGCTATCAGGTTCAGGCACGCGTTCAGGTCAATACGGATGAGGTTGAGATCCACCACCTTCACAACGAGCCGCTGGCAGAATGGCTGGCAGAAAACGTTGAGGCAGGAACGCGCGTCGGTTTTGACGCGCTGCTGATGACCAATTCAGAGTTTGAGCAGCTGTCAGCCACGCCGTGCGAGCTGGTGCCTCTGAAGGCCTCGCCGTTTGACACGCTATGGACCGATCGCCCTGCCGCACCGGCGGGGCTTATCCGTGAAATGCCGGTTGAACACAGCGGTGAACGCAGCGCGGACAAACGTCAGCGCGTCGCCGCCGTGCTGGCAGAACACAATGCTGATTTCCTCGCCGTGACGCTGCCGGATAACATCGCCTGGCTGCTAAACGTGCGTGGATCAGATATCCCCTTTAGCCCGGTTCCTCTTTCCTTCGCGCTGCTCAGCCGTGATGGTAGCGTTGAGTGGTTTGTTAACGACAATAAGCTCAGCGCCCTGCCTGACGGTGTGCGCAGTGCGTTCGCCGTTGCCCCGCAGGATACCTTTATTGAACGCTGCCAGCAGATTGCTGAAGGCAAACGGGTGATGATTGATGCCGATTCCGCGCCGGTGGCCCTGCGCTTCGCCGTTGAGCCACGGGGAGAAATTGTCTGGCGGACTGACCCCATCACCCTGATGAAAGCGACTAAAAATCCGGTCGAGCTGGCAGGCTATCGCGAGTGCCATCACCAGGACGGGGCCGCGTGGGTCAACTTCCTCGCCTGGCTGAGCCGCGAAGTGCCGCGGCGCGAGGCGGCAGGAAAACCGCTCACCGAGCTGGACGCGCAGGCGCAGCAGCTTGCGTTTCGTCAACAGCAGCCCGGGTTCATCGAGCAGAGTTTTGCAACCATCTCCGCCTCTTCGAGCAATGCGGCGATGTGCCACTATCACTCGAGCGAGGCCAGCAATCAGCCCATCGGCCATGACCATTTTTACCTGAACGATTCCGGCGGCCAGTATGTTAACGGCACCACCGACGCCACGCGTACGCTGGCGTGGGGGAAAGTCGATCCGCAGCAGCGCCTGCACTACACCGCCGTGCTGAGAGGCTTTCTGTCGCTCATTACCCTGCAGTTCCCTTCCGGGACTCAGGGGCATCAGCTGGATGCGTTTGCGCGTCGCCCGCTGTGGGAGATGGGGCTGGATTACGATCACGGTACGGGACACGGCGTGGGGCACCAGCTGCTGATCCACGAGAACCCGCATCGCATCGCCAAAAAGGTCAATCCGTGGCCGCTGGTGGCGGGCAATATCATGACTATCGAGCCGGGCTACTATCTGGGCGACAGCCACGGTATTCGTATTGAAAACCAGGTTGAGATTGTGGAGAGCCGTCCGGGTTTCTGCAAATTTGCCTCGCTGACGCTGATCCCAATCGACTTAAGTCAGGTTGAGCTGCATCTGCTGAGCGAGCAGGAAAAGCAGTGGCTGGATGCGTATCACCGGCAGGTACGCGAGGTGCTTTCACCTCTGGTGAATAGCGATGCGCGTCCGTGGCTGGTGGAAGCGACAGCGCCGATTGGTGTGTAATTTCGTGCGGTCTGGTGCCCTCACCCCAACCCTCTCCCACGGGAGAGGGTGCACACACTAAAAACGGCAACAAGGTTGCCGTTTTGCATTTACCTTGCGCAGAAAAGCAAAAAGCCTGCTTTAAAAGCAGGCTTTTTAAATTTGGCTCCTCTGACTGGACTCGAACCAGTGACATACG
>NZ_QFXN01000120.1:0-1761 GCF_003144775.1 Enterobacter sp. CGMCC 5087
TGCTCCCCCATGATGTCAAAGGCAGAATGCACATTTCCGATCGTTTGCCGAATTATTCTCCACTTCGCGCAATTGTCAGGCATTTTTTTGCGGATATTTCCACAGCCAGCGCCCGCTGACCATCCGCCAGTAGAACAGCGCGCCCCGCACGGCCCAGTCGAGGAACATCCCCAGCCAGACGCCGACCACCCCCCATCCGAGCATCACCCCGAGCGTATACCCCGCGACAACGCGACATCCCCACATGCCGAGCATCGATACCCACATCGCAAAGCGGGCATCGCGCGCTCCTTTCAGCCCGGCGGGCAATACCCATGAGGCCGCCCAGATGGGCATAAAGGCCGCGTTGAGCCAGATGAGGATCTTAACAACCTCTTTAACGTCGTCTTCGTGGGTATAGAACGAGGCCATCAGCCCGGCAAACGGCGCGGTTCCCCAGGCGATCAGCGTCAGCCCAATGGTCGACAGCCAGAACACGTGCCGCAGCTGCCGCTCCGCCTGGCCTATCTGCCCTTTCCCGAGCCGCTTACCCGTAATAATGGTCGATGCCGAACCCAGCGCGTTACCCGGCAGGTTAATCAGCGAGGCAATAGAGAAGGCTATAAAGTTACCGGCGATAACGTCGGTGCCCATCCCGGCGACAAACATCTGCGTGAGCAGCTTCCCGCCGTTGAATAACACCGATTCAATGCTTGCGGGAATGCCGATCCCCATCACTTCCCAGATAATGGCGAAATTAAAGGGGCGGAAATAGCTTTTTAGCGTCAGACGCAGCGAGGGGGTAATCCCCGCCATCAGTACCCCGATGATGGCTGCCGCACCGATATAGCGTGAAATGGTTAATCCCAGTCCGGCACCGACGAACCCCAGCCCCTCCCACGAGAACACGCCATAGATCAGCACGCTGCTGATAATAATATTCAGGATATTCATCCCGCCGTTGATCAGCAGCGGAATTTTGGTGTTGCCCGCCCCGCGCAGCGCGCCGCTGCCAATCAGCGCAATAGCCGCCGCCGGATAGCTTAAGACGGTCATTTCCAGGTAGGTCAGCGCCAGGTCTTTAACCTCGTTAGTGGCCTCCCCGGCGACAAAATCGATAATCTCTTTACCGAAATAGTGGATCACCGCCGCCAGAACGATCGAAAAAATGGTCATGATCATCAGCGACTGGCGGGCCGCCTCGCGTGCACGTTTGGGATCAAGCTTGCCGAGGCTAAAGGCCACCACCACCGTCGTCCCTAGGTCTATGGCGGCAAAGAACGAGATCACCACCATGTTAAAGCTGTCCGCTAGCCCAACCCCAGCCATCGCCTCTTTTCCCAGCCAGCTCACCAGGAAGGTGCTCAAAACCCCCATCAGCAGAACGCAGGTATTTTCCAGGAAGATAGGCACGGCAAGAGGGGTGATTTCACGCCAGAACAGGACACGATAGCTTTTACGTTTTGCATACCATGGCGTGCGAGTTATCGCCTGGCGTAAGGAGGCAGTGACGTTCAAAATGGACCTTAGCGAGAAAAGTTGAAACTCCATTTCAAATGATGGGGGACAAATGCTAATCCTGCAAAGTATTTTCCAGAAAAAGATGTGTGGATTTACAACAAACTGACGACAGAATCAGCAATCAGTCGATTTTCCCTAAGATCAGGTTTGACAAAACTTTTTTCGCCGCTAAGATAAGCCTCCACAACGATTCCTCTGTAGTTCAGTCGGTAGAACGGCGGACTGTTAATCCGTATGTCACTGGTTCGAGTCCAGTCAGAG
>NZ_QFXN01000121.1:0-18423 GCF_003144775.1 Enterobacter sp. CGMCC 5087
GCGGATGAGGGAAAATGAACGCTCTGTTTGTCTACGGCACGCTGCGCCCGGGCCACGCTAATGCGCATATTCTTGAAAACATCGGCGGCGAATGGCTGGCCGGTTCCGTATCCGGTACGTTTTACGAACGCGGCTGGGGCGCCGCGGCGGACTTCCCGGGAATTGTGCTTCACCCTGACGGCCCCCGCGTCGAAGGCTATCTGTTTATCTCGGATAACCTTGCCGCACACTGGCAAATGCTGGACGAATTTGAAGACGGCTACGATCGGGTTGAGGTCATGGTAACCACCCTTGCAGGCAAGCAGGTTCAGGCCTGGATTTATCAGCTACAGCCGCGTTCTGAATCATAAAAAAAGGCTCTCTGTCACCAGAGAGCCTTTTTCACTATTCGCTGCGATTACTCGCTTTTTGCTTCGCCGTTTTTGATTTCGCCCATCACTTTCAGCTTTTTAGAGATGTCACGACGCTCTTTGGACAGCTCAGCATTTTTGATGATGTAGTCATCAACGCGGTCTTCATAGTCGCTCTTCATGCTGGCGATGATGCCCTGAATAGCTTCAACGCTCATACCTGGCTTGATGTAGTCGCTCAGGTTGTCGAGCAGCAGAACACGTTTCTGGTTGTCACGGATCTTCTTCTCAACGTCCTGGATTTCACGCTGCAGCTTGTTTTTGCGGCGGAACAGGCGGACGAATTCCAGAACATCCTGGAACGAAGGCTTGGTAGTTTCCATTTTTACACCCCTGATAATGTGAGATTCGGATTCGTTAAGGCAACCGTTGTAACAATAACCTTACTGACAGCGGCTGCGAATGACAATGAGTATATCGTTTAAAGCTATCATAACCCCAATTGCTGCTGAATCGAAGCAGCAGGCGTCACATAAGCCTTTTATTTGCGCAGCGCCCGGCAAATAAGGTGCGATAACAGCTCAAGCTGCCGCGCCAGCTCCATGCTCAGCCAGACGTAGCCATGAATAGGCGTTTCCGCCACGTTATCGCTCTGGCGTTCATTGATTAACTGCTTCAGCTCCGCGACGATCTCATTCAGCCGCTCGCTGTTGGCCAGTATCGGCTGCGGGTTCCCTTCATAGAGCGCATGGGCAATGGTCAACAGCGTTTGCTGCGTCATCTGCTGGGTCTCTTTGAGGGTCTGTGCGTTAAGCATCAACAGATGGCTGGGACGCGAGGCCCAGTGCGCGTTGATCTGCAGTTCAAGCATGCAGACCAGATTGCGGCTTACCGTCTGGATGGCTTCGAAAATCGATTTCTGAATATGGGTTTCTTTGCTGGCAGGCGTGATCAGGCCGCGCATTTTGACCACATCGGTGAGGATCGTTTGCAGATGCTTTTCCAGCCGGGGACGTTCGACCAGATTCGGAGAAAAACCGGCCTGATAGACGCGGTTAAAGGCGGTGACGTAGTTCGCCATCTGAATACGCCAGTGCAGAAAAGCGCGCTGCGGCCAGATACCGGTGAAGAGCATGGCCAGCAGTGACCCCAGGATGACATCCCCGCTTCGCCACAGCGCCGTGGTCATATCCCCGGCGGGCGCACCGACAACCACCGCGAGAGTAATCCCAATCAGCAAGGCCTGATACGGTCTTTTGCCCAACGCCAGCCAGCCGCACAGGAACATGGCGGCACCGCACCATGCCAGCATCACCGGAAATGAGATAAGCTCCAGCTTAAGGGCAATAAGCCCAAGGGCCGAGCCTAAAACCGTCCCGCCAATTCGCTCGAAGGCGCGCGGAACAACGTTCCCCCAAAACGAGATAGGCCCCATCACCACCACCAGGGTGATCAGCGGCCACGTCCCTTCCGGAACATCCAGCAAACGGACCAGTACAAACGTCAATACGAAAGCCAGCGCGATGCGACACCCGTGCACCACGCGGTAATGTTTGTACAACCGAATTTCAAAAGGGGTTAATGATTTGTCGGGACGCACACCCGCTCTCCAGCTACACGGCAAATCACAATTGTACTGTGTTTTCAGCCGGGCGGATCGCTCCCGGCTGAAAAACCCTTCATTTAGCAGGCCTAAGCCGTTTTATGCTCTACCGCGATATACATTTCGATATCCCAGTAGCCGTCTGCATTGCCGTCATTAAGATAGCGCTCGAAGCAGGGCTTTAGCGCCATCTGGTATTTATTGTCCTGCAGCAGGGAATTGAAGAACTGATACCAGGGCGTGGCGAAGTCGTAGTTTTCCACGCGAGCCGTCGCCACGGCATAGTCCCCGGCCGCGATTTCCGTCATCATGACGCCTTCGCTGTTTTCCGGAATAACGAAATCGTCCGGTACGGTAACGGCCGTATCACAGCGCAGTTTTTCTGCCGGGACTTCATCCGGGTTATCGTAATAGACCGCCACCCACTCCAGCGGCTCAATGTGACGCCCGTCAACCCACATCACCAGCTGTTCAAAGCCCTGTTTTACCGTTTGTTCCCAAGGTCCGACCAAATGAAAACCGGCAATCTTACGTTTCTTTTGCTGCTTGATGCTGTAGTCCATGCTGCCTCCATTTATTACTGTATATTTATACACTATAAAACTGGATTACTATTATCGGCAAACGAGGAGTGTTTATTATGTGAGCAGACTCGCAACCCTGCCAGTCTGCCCATCAGCGGTTAAAGCGTGTGGTGGAGATAATCGCTCATGCGAGAGAACAGCCCGCCTTTATCAACGGCTTCCAGCGTCACCAGCGGCCAGTGCGCCACCACCTTGTCGCGGTCATAGAGCTGGATCTCCCCGACCCGCTGATGCGCAGCAATCGGCGCTTCCAGCTCTTTTTTATCCAGCACGTATTTGGCTTTGATGTTCGGCACTTCCGCTTTCGGCAGGGCCAGCCAGAAGTCCTGGTCGGTGCCCAGTTTCACCTGCTCCTTATCGCCGTACCAGATACGCTCTGTCCCCACTTTTTTACCGTTGTGCAGGATTTGCACCGTATCGAAGTTCTGCTGCCCCCAGTGCAGCAGTTTCCGGGCCTGGTCCTCACGTCCTTTCGGGCTGTCCGCCCCCATCACCACCGCGATTAAACGACGCTGCCCGTCAACGGCGGAGGCAATCAGGTTAAAGCCCGCTCCCGAGGTGTGCCCCGTTTTAAGCCCGTCCACGTTCATGGTTTTATCCCACAGCAGGCCGTTACGGTTTTGCTGGGTGATCCCGTTCCAGGTCAGGCTCTTTTCGCTGTACATATGGTAAAACTCAGGCTCGCCGTGAATGATGGCCCGGGAAAGTACGGCCAGGTCATAGGCCGAGCTGTGCTGGCCCGGCGCGTCCAGCCCGTGGACGGTTTCAAAGTGCGTATCGCGCAGGTTCAGCTTCTGCACGTAGTCGTTCATCATCTTCACAAACTGCGGCTGGCCGCCCGCCACGTGATCGGCCAGCGCCACGCAGGCGTCGTTGCCGGAATCGACGATCAGACCGCGGCTTAAATCACGCACGGAGACGCGATCGCCCTCTTTCAGGAACATCAGCGACGAGCCGTCAAAAACCGGGTTGCCTTTTGCCCAAGCGTCACGCCCGACGGTGACAATGTCGTCCGGCGTAATGCGATGGCTATCAATGGCCCGATCAACCACATACCCCGTCATCAGCTTGGTCAGGCTCGCCGGATTGCGTTGTTGATGTTCGTTGCCCGCCGTTAAGATCTGACCAGTCGTGTAGTCCATCAGCACCCAGGAGCCAGCCTGAATGGCCGGAGGCTGCGGCGAAAAATCCAGTGGTTCGGCCGCAAATGCAGATGAGACACTCGAAGCGAGTAAAGAAACAGCAATAAACAGACGGCGTTTCAACGGTATATCCTCAGGTCATTAAAAATCGATGACCTTTTTACGGGAGTTCTGATGCCGTTACCTGGCTTAATTGCAAAAAAATGTGACAGAACGCAGATTTTTCTCTGAAGCTGGCGCGCAAATTTGCGTCACGTAGGTGCTTTTTATTCGGTCTGAACCGCACGATCGTTTACCATAGTGACGTCATTTTTTAACAGGATGGTATTACTGGTGTCTGACTCTGCCGCTCGCCCGACTTTTTTATTCCATGACTACGAAACCTTTGGCACGCACCCGGCGCTGGACCGACCGGCGCAGTTTGCCGCCATCCGTACCGACGACGAATTCAACATTATTGGCGAGCCTGAGGTCTTTTACTGCAAACCGGCTGATGACTACCTGCCGCAGCCCGGGGCGGTCATGGTCACCGGGATCACGCCTCAGGAAGCGCGCGAGAAAGGCGTTAACGAGGCAGAATTCGCCCGACGCATCCACGATCTGTTTACCGTCCCCAATACCTGCGTGGTCGGTTACAACAACATCCGCTTCGATGACGAAGTAACGCGCAACATCTTCTATCGCAACTTCTACGATCCCTATGCCTGGAGCTGGCAGAACCGCAATTCACGCTGGGATTTGCTCGACATCATGCGCGCCTGTTATGCCCTGCGTCCTGAGGGCATTAACTGGCCTGAAAATGAGGAAGGGCTGACGAGCTTCCGGCTGGAACACCTGACGCGAGCCAACGGCATCGAGCACAGCAATGCCCACGACGCGATGGCGGACGTCTATGCCACCATTGCCATGGCGAAGCTAGTGAAAAACGCGCAGCCCCGGCTGTTTGAATATCTGCTGAGCCACCGCAGCAAGCAGAAGCTCATGACCCTTATCGACGTACCGCAGATGAAACCCCTGGTGCATATCTCCGGCATGTTTGGCGCCTGGCGCGGCAATACCAGCTGGGTCGTGCCGCTGGCGTGGCATCCGGACAACCGTAATGCGGTCATCATGGTGGATTTAGCCGGCGATATTTCGCCGCTGCTGGAGCTCGACAGCGATACCCTGCGCGAACGGCTTTATACCCCGAAAAATGAGCTCGGCGATCTGCCTGCGGTGCCGGTCAAACTGGTGCATATCAATAAATGTCCGGTACTCGCGCAGGCGAATACGCTGCGCCCGGAAGATGCGGACAGACTGGGCATTAACCGGCAGCACTGCCTCGATAACCTGAAAGTGCTGCGCGAAAACCCGCAGGTGCGCGAGAAAGTGGTCGCCATCTTTGCCGAGGCGGAGCCGTTCGTGCCGTCTGAAAACGTGGACGCCCAGCTCTACAACGGCTTCTTCAGCGATGCCGACCGCGCGGCGATGAATATCGTTCTGCAAACCGAGCCGCGTAACTTACCGGCGCTGGATATTACTTTCGCCGATAAACGCATCGAAAAACTGATGTTTAACTACCGCGCGCGTAACTTCCCCGGCACGCTGGACGAGGCAGAGCAGGATCGCTGGCTGCAGCATCGTCGCAATGTCTTTACCCAGGAGTTTCTTAACAGCTATGCCCAGGAGCTGGAAATGCTTTATGGCCAGTATGAAGGGAATGCTGAGAAACAGGCGCTGTTGAAATCCCTGTATCAGTATGCACAGGAGATTGTTTAAGCCCGAATGACATGGTCTCACTTTCATATAAGTGGGGTATCAGAGAGTATTTATGACATTTTTATGGCAGAAAAATGTCATAAGACATTCATTGCCCCTAAAAATCATGATAAAATCGCAACTTACATGATAACAGATTAACTTACTTTTAAAGCCTCTAAAATGATTTACTTACAACTCTTTGCACTACTTGTATTTGCTATTTCATCTCACAGATGGATCTTTTTAAAATCAATTACCACTAGCATTATTTTCGTACTGTTTGCTTTTTGGTATATTTCAAACATGTTTACTGGCTATGGTGTCACCGACGCCGTATACTACCAGTTATTTAATACAGCACAAGGCACATCACTTGATGATATTTACAGCAAGTTACAGGTCGGATTGATATTTATTATTATCATTTTGGCAACACTTGCATGTAGCGTATATTTAAAATACAAAAAAAAGGACTTACTCCCCCTAAAAAAAACAACATTCATTTGGTCTCTCATTTTAATCAGTATAATTCCATCACAGTTTATTTCGAACATTTACAACTCAACCAAAGACACCTTCTTTAATGATGGTAATGCCGCCGCAGTAAAAAAAGAATATAAAAAAGCAACTGCGCAATTAGATAAAAAATATAATTACGTTTTTATTTATGCCGAAAGTCTTGAAAACACATTCCAGAGCCTGGATGGAACAAATTACACGCCAGGCCTGAGCGCGCTTGCAAATAAATACATGCAGTTTACCAACATACGTCAACCACCAATCCGGGGCATAGGATGGACCATGGCGGGATTAGTAAATACTCAATGCGGTATTCCACTTATCATGGAACAAGGTAATTCTGGAGCGAGCTTCGTCAACTTCCTGGGTAAGGCTGACTGTGTAGCTTCATGGTTTGGAACTCAAGGCTATCAGACCGAATTTATTCGTGGTAGTCAGAAAGAATTCGCTGGGGGGGATAAATTCCTCGAGCAACATGGTTGGCAATCGCAGCACGATAAAAATTATTTCGCGGAAAACCTTCTTGCCACACCTGATGATGTCAGTGGATGGGGAATTCATGATGACTTATTGCTTAAGCATGCATGGGATGAATTTTCACGTATGTCCCAGCAGAAGCAACCGTTCCTGCTATCGCTCCTGACAGTAAATACGCACTCCCCGGAAGGGACATTTTTGAAAGCCTGTGAGAATCATGTACCTAAGAATGAGCAGTATCCTATGCTTGCCTCAGTGGCTTGTTCAGATTATCTGCTGACTGATTTTATAAATCGAATAACGAATAGTCCCTGGTTCGAGAATACTATCGTCGTGCTGGTATCAGATCATCTAATGATGGCAAATAGTGCCTCTCCTCTCCTCGATAAGGTGAGCCAGGAGAGAAGAAACCGTTTCATTATTATCAAAAAAGATTTGAAACCCACTGTTAATAATACTGAAGGCACTTTACTCGATGTCTGGCCAACTGTCCTCGATTTATCTGGCGCAGAGGTGAAAGAGTTAGGGTTTGGAAGCAGCTTACTCGACAGTAAAAAGGGCAAATTGATAAAAAATTACGAACTTGGTCGGACTAAAGATTTCTTTGCCTATGCGTCGCAACTTTGGAACTACCCATCATTAAATGATGGAATTAAACAAACTAACAATGGGATAGCTATAGGTTCAGAGGAATATAGTTTACCTGTATATTCTGCTATTGAAGCTAATGGGCAATTGAAAGCATTATGGTTTGAAGCTTTTGCCATGAATGCCCAAAAGGTCATCCAAAAAGATAATGATTTATTCTATGCTAATCTTTGCAGAAATATGAACATCAATGAAGATGGTATTTGTTCTTATATTATATCCAGAAACTCGATAAAACAGGTTCGTGTTAACAGCACAGGAGTAGCATCAGAAAAAATCATTAACAAAAAACCGATCTTGTATCAAAGTGATATTTTAGGACTTTCTTCAGCCACCTATACTGCTACAAGTGGAGCTATGATAAATGACCGGGGTGTAAATTTAGGATATGGTTTTAACATCATAAAACTGGGCTCAACTCATGAAGGTATTTCGTCTGATATTGACACAGTGGTGAATTATTCAACCTGTGTTTCAACCACCATTCCCGAAGATGAAATTACTGAATTTTTACAACAGCAGAGGGGGCCAGTCATTTTCGCATCCAATGACTCCGCAGTATGCGCTGACACTGCGCCAGTTGAAAAACTTGCTGACATTCTTCATGCTCCTGAACTTTCAACATTGAAATTCAGGCAACAAGTCATTGGTATCTACAAATCAGGGCATAGCGAAATAATGAAAGGAATTCCAGATCTTCCCTTTGATATGTTCATTGATACAAAGAATTATAAATTAATTACTCTTTGTGAAGCATTTATGGATTGCCACTAGACAAGCACGTTACACTCTAGCATTTATTGAACAGTGGGGTCTTTTATAAGGACCTCACTATTTCATCTAAATTTCTGCTTCCACTATTTCCTCAGTAGCAAATTCACATTATTGAATTACAAAAGCTCAGCTCTCTTTCCACCTCCCCGCTATTTACTGAATAAAGCCTAATAAAAGTAGGATAAAATAACCTCCGACTATATCGCAGGTTATAGAAATGTGGTTAGTAAGGACTTATTACCGGTTGTGCCATAGCAGGCGCATAAAATCAGATATTTGTCATCTTTTTTGTTACTAACGGTCCGTGAACGGGTTAATAAGATATGATAGTGATAACTGATTTCACACTTTATCCTTTTTAAAAGAATATTTTAATTATTTCTGTATATTCGCCGTATTTTTACCTACCGCATTCACATCGTAACGGAATCAGAACCACCTGTTTCTGTATTTGTAATTCAGGTCACCAAACTCCTCATACAGCAATTCACATAGATTTCTCAAGATCCCGCCAATTGTCCGGAGCAAAAATATGTTATATCTAGAGTTCTGTCGGATGTGCGCTAAGTTCTTTTCGCCCCACATTGAAACCCCCTTTTGATTTCTGTTTTGACTCTTGCAGTTGCCGGACTACAAATAGTTAACAAATCAAAAAGAGTTTTAATAACCGACTCTAAGCTGATAGCCTTACTGACCCGCTAGCCTGGCTAGGGTTTCCAATGACGTAAAAATGCCAGTCAGTGACTGGCATTAAGGATAATTACTGCATGTGGCAAAGTGATTACGCGACGTCTTCGTACTGAGGAACCGGGTTACGGAAGCTCTTCGTGACGCAGGCCAGGTAAATCAGGCCGATACCCGCCCAAATCAGGCCAAGCACCATAGAGCTCTCTTCCAGGTTAACCCACAGCGCGCCCACGGTCAGGGCACCGCACATCGGCAGGAACAGATACTGGAAGTGGTCTTTCAGCGTCTTGTTACGCTTTTCACGGATCCAGAACTGAGAGATAACCGACAGGTTAACAAAGGTGAACGCCACCAGCGCACCGAAGTTAATCAGCGCCGTTGCCATCACCAGGTCAAAGTTAATCGCCAGCAGCGCAATGGCACCGACCAGGATGATGTTCATCGCCGGGGTACGCCAGGTTGGATGAACGTAGCCGAAGAAGCTTTTCGGGAATACGCCATCGCGGCCCATCACGTACATCAGACGCGCAACGCCTGCATGCGCGGCCATACCCGACGCCAGTACGGTAATGGTGGAGAAGATCAGCGCGCCAACCTGGAACGCTTTACCCGCCACATAGAGCATGATTTCCGGCTGAGACGCATCCGGATCCTTGAAACGGGAGATATCCGGGAAGTACAGCTGCAGGAAATAGGTCGAGAAAATAAAGATCAGACCACCAATCAGCGCCGTCAGGAAGATTGCACGAGGGATCACGCGCTCTGCATCTTTCGTTTCTTCAGACAGGTTGCTGATGCCGTCAAAACCGGTAAAGGAGAAGCACAGAATGGTTGCCCCGGTAATCATCGGGATCACATGGGCATCACCAGACCAGAACGGCTTGCTGCTCGCCAGAGTGCCGGCACCTTCACCGTGGAACACACCGTAAATCACCATGCCAAGAATAACGGCAATCAGGACAACCTGAAGCACAACGATAACGGAGTTAAAGTTGGCAACGGACTTAATGCTGCGCAGGTTAAAGGCAGTCATAAAGGCCACCAGCGCCACGACGAACATCCAGGATGGAATCGACGGCACCAGCGCTTCAAAATAAATTTTTGCCAGCAGAATGTTGATCATCGGCGCGAACAGATAGTCGAGCAGCGAAGACCAGCCCACCATAAAGCCAACTGTCGGGCTGATGGATTTCTGAGCATAGGTGTAGGCGGAACCAGCAGACGGATAGCGACGCACCAGTTTACCGTAGCTCAGCGCGGTAAAGAGGATCGCAATCAGCGCGAAGCCATAAGCCGTCGGCACATGACCGTCTGTGAGGCCTGATACGATACCGAATGTATCGAACAGCGTCATCGGTTGCATATAGGCAAGGCCCATCATAACAACCGGAATCAACGTAAGCGTTTTACGTAATTCCACGCGAGAGGTGTTTGGAGTTGCGTTATGCGACATAGTTATTCTCCTTTACGGTGATAACCGCCACGTAAGCGAAAAATTGCCCCATTTCTTTCTTCCTCAGCGACAACAACTGTCGGATTTTAGTAAATATCTATCCGGTACGAAGCCCGGCCTCTTGGTTTTTAGTTTCGTTTCGTACATGCAAAAAAAAATAACCGACGCCTTTTATATCGTCGATTATTCATTTGGTTGCAGCGGCCGCATTTTGCCCCACATCGGATACAAAAGGCAATACTTTGCAAAGCATGGGACAATTTTCTTTTTACTAACTGGCTGATTTCTGGACGTCGGGCTGAGAGTAAACGGCGGCGATAGCACTATTTGCTAAAATCTCGTCTCGCCACCAGGCGCTGGCCAACCCGGCAGTTTGTTCATTCCAGCCTACCCACACCGATTCATTACTGCTTTGAGCAAGTACCTGTTTTTCAACAAGCGCACCGCTGTCAATAAACCGCTGCGCCAGATAGCGCGGTAAATAGCCGCAGCCCAGGCCGCTTATTTGCAGTTCCAGCTTGGTTTTAAAGTCGAAAACGGTAATGGCCTCCTGCTCATCAAGCAGCTGCGAGGAGACCGAGCATTCCGGACGAGAGCTGTCCCCAACAACTATGGCGCGGTAGCCTTTAATTACGCGACGGTTAAGCGGCTCGGGTTCCTGAGCCAGCGGGTGATGGGGTGCCACAGCAAATACCTGCTCCAGCACGCCCAGCCGGGCAAAACCAAAATCGCTCAGCTGGGGAGGCTCATGGAGCGCACCGACGAAAATATCCGCCCTGCCCTGCGTTAAGGCATCCCAGGATCCACCCAGCACGCCGTTGATAAAGATAAGCCGGGTCACGCTATGGTGTTGATAGAAGGCTTCAATCAGCGGTGTCAGGAGAGAAAATGGAAAAGTATCATCCACGCCAATAACCAGCTCGTTTTCCCAACCCTGATGAAGTTTTACGGCCTGTTTTTCGAGTTCACGAACGGTATGGAGGACTTCGCGACCTTTTTCCAGCAGCATCTGTCCGGTACGGGTGAAACGTGCGCGGTGCCCGGTGCGATCGAGGATCTGGATATTGAGATCGCTTTCCAGTTTTTGGACGGTATAGCTCAACGCAGATGGGGTTTTGTAGAGCTTTGCTGACGCAGCGGCAAAGCTCCCCTCTTTTTCCAGAGCATCCAGAATAATAAGAACATCCAGCAGCGGTTTCATGCTCGCCCCCTTCTGGTGTGCGATCGTCTCCGCTGCGGGTCTTATTCCATGGGCATCACCAGCGGATCGGGATACTGATACTCAAACCCCAGCTCATGACAAATTCGATTGCCATCAACAATTTTGCCTTTGCTGCCATCCTTTACCTCACCAAAAACCGGCGGAGCCAGGCCCAGCTGACGTGCCATCAGCGGGTAAAACGTGCTGCGCGCCGGATGAGAAGGTGCACATATATTATAGATGTGTCCACCTTTCGGAGCCTGTAAGAGTAGCTCAATTGCGCCAACAACATCGTCAAGGTGCACAAGATTGACAACATGCTGGCCGTCTGGCGCAGATTTCCCGGCAAAAAAGCGTCCCGGATGGCGGCCAGGGCCCACCAACCCCGCCAGACGGACAATATCGACCTGCGTGCCGGGAAGATTATGCAGCCAGTCTTCCAGCTCTTTCAGAACCTGACCGCTCGCCGTCACGGGACGGCGCTCGGAACTCTCTTTCACCACGCCCTCAACTTCGCCATACACCGACGTCGAGCTGGTAAAAATGATGCGCGGAACATGGTGCGCCAGCGCGCTGTCGACGATCTCCTGCATCGCCTGCAGATAAAACGACTCGCCCGGGCCACTGCGCCGCGCGGGGAGCGTGATCACCAGCGCATCGACGTTCATCAGCGTGTCCAGATCGTCAGCATCACACACCAGCTCCGGTTCAAGGCGCAGCTCAACGCCGTCAATACCGCACATGCGCGCTGCCTCTACCCCATCCGCCGTGGTTTTGCTCCCGGTCACCTGCCAGCCTTTCGCGGCTAATGACATCGCCAGCGGCATTCCCAGCCATCCTAAACCGACAATCGCGACCTTTTTCATGCGAATTCTCCTGACTCTTACTCGTCTTTTATAAGGCTACGCCAGCCCGGCAGAACACACAATTCATAGCATCAATATGAAATGAATTAATGATCAAAAAAAGCCCTTGCAATATGTCGTACAACTGGTTTAGGTTAAAAGACATCAAATGAATAAGCATTCATCGAGAATTTATATGACACGCGTTCAATTTAAACACCACCATCATCACCATCATCCTGACTAGTCTTTCAGGCGATGTGTGCTGGAAGACGTTTGGATCTTCCAGTGGTGCATGAACGCATGAAAAAGCCCCCGGAAGATCTTCTTCCGGGGGCTTTTTTTTGGACCGAATTCAGACAGGTTAAAACAGGTTAACGAGGAATAAAGAATGTTAGATAACTCACGCTTACGCATAGCTATTCAAAAATCAGGCCGTTTGAGCGACGATTCACGCGAACTGCTGGCCCGCTGCGGGATTAAAATTAACCTGCACACCCAGCGCCTGATTGCTCTGGCTGAAAACATGCCCATCGACATTCTGCGCGTGCGTGATGACGATATTCCCGGCCTGGTCATGGATGGCGTCGTTGACCTCGGCATTATCGGGGAAAACGTGCTGGAAGAAGAGCTGCTGACCCGCCGCGCGCAGGGCGAAGATCCGCGTTACTTCACCCTGCGTCGTCTGGACTTCGGCGGCTGCCGCCTGTCCCTGGCTACGCCGGTTGACGAAGCGTGGGACGGCCCGGCCGCGCTGAACGGCAAACGTATCGCCACCTCTTACCCTCACCTGTTAAAGCGTTACCTCGACCAGAAAGGCGTGCAGTTTAAATCCTGCCTGCTGAACGGCTCCGTTGAAGTGGCGCCGCGTGCGGGTCTGGCGGACGCCATCTGTGACCTCGTCTCTACCGGCGCGACGCTGGAAGCGAATGGTCTGCGCGAAGTGGAAGTGATCTACCGCTCTAAAGCGTGCCTGATTCAGCGCGACGGCGACATGGCCGACGCCAAACAGCAGCTGATCGACAAGCTGCTGACCCGCATTCAGGGCGTGATTCAGGCGCGTGAGTCCAAATACATCATGATGCACGCCCCAACCGAGCGTCTGGATGAAGTGATTGCCCTGCTGCCGGGCGCCGAGCGCCCAACTATCCTGCCGCTGGCGGGCGATCAGCAGCGCGTGGCGATGCACATGGTGAGCAGCGAAACCCTGTTCTGGGAAACCATGGAAAAACTGAAGGCGCTGGGTGCAAGCTCCATCCTGGTGCTGCCTATTGAGAAGATGATGGAGTAATGGCCATGAGCTTTAACACAATCATCGACTGGAATACCTGTAGCGACGCACAGCAGCGCGAGCTGCTGATGCGCCCGGCGATTTCCGCCTCTGAGAGCATCTCACGCACCGTGGCGGAGATCCTGGATAACGTCAAAGCCCGTGGTGATGACGCGCTGCGTGAATACAGCGCGAAGTTTGACAAGACGGAAGTCGGTGCATTAAAGGTTACCGAGCAGGAAATCATTGATGCCAGCAATCGTCTGGGTGACGACATCAAGCAGGCGATGGCCGTCGCGGTGAAAAACATTGATACCTTTCACACCGCGCAACAGCTACAGACCGTGGATGTCGAAACTCTGCCCGGCGTGCGTTGCCAGCAGGTCACGCGCCCGGTTGCGTCCGTTGGCCTCTATATTCCCGGCGGCTCTGCCCCGCTTTTCTCCACCGTACTGATGCTGGCGACACCCGCGCGGATTGCCGGGTGTCAGAAAGTGGTGCTGTGCTCACCGCCACCGATTGCCGACGAGATCCTTTATGCGGCGAAGCTGTGCGGCGTGCAGGCGGTATATAAAGTGGGCGGCGCGCAGGCGATTTCGGCCCTGGCGTTCGGCACGGAATCCATTCCTAAGGTCGACAAAATTTTTGGTCCGGGCAATGCGTATGTAACCGAAGCCAAGCGCCAGGTCAGCCAGCGTCTGGACGGCGCGGCCATCGATATGCCTGCCGGCCCGTCTGAGGTGCTGGTGATTGCCGACAGCGGCGCAACGCCGGACTTCGTGGCGTCCGACCTGCTTTCTCAGGCGGAACACGGCCCGGACTCGCAGGTCATTCTGCTGACGCCGGATGCCGATATGGCGAAACGCGTGGGCGAAGCCGTGGAGCGTCAGCTTGCCGACCTGCCCCGCGCCGACACGGCACGCCAGGCGCTAGCGGCCAGCCGCCTGATTGTGGCGCGCGATCTGGACCAGTGTATTGCGATCTCCAACCAGTACGGCCCGGAGCACCTGATCATTCAGACCCGCAACGCGCGCGATCTGGTTGACAGCATTACCAGCGCGGGCTCGGTGTTCCTCGGCGACTGGTCACCGGAGTCCGCGGGCGATTACGCCTCCGGCACCAACCACGTGCTGCCCACGTATGGCTACACCTCTACCTGTTCGAGCCTGGGCCTGGCGGATTTCCAGAAACGCATGACCGTGCAGGAGCTCTCCCGCGAAGGTTTTGCGTCACTGGCGTCTACTATTGAAACCCTGGCCGCCGCCGAGCGGCTGACCGCCCACAAAAATGCCGTTACGCTGCGCGTTGCAGCCCTGAAGGAGCAAGCATGAACATTGAAGAATTAGCCCGCGAAAATGTCCGTCGCCTGACGCCTTATCAGTCCGCGCGTCGTCTCGGAGGCAAAGGAGATGTCTGGCTGAACGCCAACGAATTCCCGACGGCGGTGCAGTTTGAGCTGTCGCAGCAAACGCTGAACCGCTATCCGGAGTGTCAGCCGAAGGCCGTGATTGAAAACTACGCGCAGTATGCGGGAGTGAAGCCGGAGCAGGTGCTGGTCAGTCGCGGCGCTGATGAGGGCATTGAACTACTGATCCGCGCCTTCTGCGAGCCGGGCAAAGACGCGGTGATGTACTGCCAGCCGACCTATGGTATGTACAGCGTCAGCGCGGAAACCTTCGGCGTGGCGTGCCGCAACGTGCAGGCGCTGGAGAACTGGCAGCTGGATCTGCAGGGCATTGCCGACAATCTCGATGGTGTAAAAGTTGTCTTTGTCTGTAGCCCGAACAACCCGACCGGACAAATTATCAACCCGCAGGATATTCGCACCCTGCTGGAGATGACGCGCGGTAAAGCGCTGGTGGTGGCAGACGAAGCCTACATCGAGTTCTGCCCACAGGCGACGCTGGCAGGCTGGCTGGAAGAGTATCCGCACCTGGTGGTACTGCGTACGCTGTCAAAAGCCTTTGCCCTTGCGGGTCTGCGCTGCGGATTCACCCTGGCGAATAAAGAGGTCATCGACCTGCTGCTGAAAGTGATCGCCCCGTACCCGCTCTCGACGCCGGTTGCCGATATTGCGGCACAGGCGCTGACGCCACAGGGGATCAACGCGATGCGCGAGCGCGTGGCGCAAATCCTGGAGGAACGTCAGTATCTGGTGACCGCCCTGAAGAATATCCCTTGCGTGGAGCAGGTATTCGACTCGGAAACTAACTACATCCTGGTGCGCTTCACCGCATCGAGTGCCGTATTTAAATCTTTATGGGATCAGGGCATTATCTTACGAGACCAGAATAAACAACCTTCTCTGAGCGGTTGCCTGCGCATTACCGTAGGCACCCGTGCAGAGAGCCAGCGCGTGATTGACGCCCTGAAAGCGGAGAAAGTATGACCCAGAAGATCCTTTTCATCGATCGTGACGGCACCCTTATTTCGGAGCCACCAGCCGATTTTCAGGTCGACCGATTCGACAAGCTGGCTTTTGAACCGGACGTGATCCCGGTGCTGCTCAAGCTGCAAAAAGCAGGCTTTAAGCTGGTGATGATCACCAACCAGGATGGTCTGGGTACCGACAGCTTCCCACAGGCGGACTTTGACGGCCCGCACAATCTAATGATGCAGGTGCTGACCTCTCAGGGCGTGGTATTTGATGAAGTGCTGATTTGCCCGCACATGCCGGCCGACGAGTGCGACTGCCGTAAGCCAAAGGTGAAGCTGGTAGAGCGCTACCTGGCTGAAGATGCGGTGGATAAAACCAACAGCTATGTCATCGGCGATCGCATCACCGATATTACGCTGGCGGAAAACATGGGCATCGCGGGGCTGCGCTACGACCGTAACAACCTTAACTGGGCGAAGATTGGCGAACAGCTGACAAAACGCGACCGCTATTCCCACGTTGAGCGCAACACCAAAGAGACGCAGATTGACGTGAAGGTCTGGCTGGACCGTGAAGGCGGCAGCAAGATCCACACCGGCGTCGGTTTCTTCGATCACATGCTGGACCAGATTGCCACCCACGGCGGTTTCCGCATGGAAATTACGGTAAAAGGCGATCTCTACATAGACGATCATCACACCGTGGAAGATACCGGCCTGGCGCTGGGTGAAGCCCTGAAGCTGGCGCTCGGCGACAAGCGCGGCATTAACCGTTTCGGCTTTGTCCTGCCGATGGACGAGTGTCTGGCGCGCTGCGCGATGGACATCTCCGGTCGTCCGCACCTGGAGTATAAAGCCGATTTTACCTACCAGCGCGTGGGCGATCTGAGCACAGAAATGGTGGAGCACTTCTTCCGCTCACTGTCCTACACCATGGGCCTGACGCTGCACCTGAAGACCAAGGGCAAGAACGACCACCACCGCGTGGAGAGCCTCTTCAAAGCCTTTGGCCGTACCCTTCGTCAGGCAATTCGCGTGGAAGGTGACGCCCTGCCTTCATCGAAAGGAGTGCTGTAATGAACGTGGTCATTCTGGATACCGGATGCGCCAACCTGAACTCCGTCAAATCGGCGATAGCGCGCCACGGCTATGAGCCGGTGGTAAGCCGAGACCCGGACGTGGTGCTGCGCGCCGACAAACTCTTTTTACCGGGCGTGGGCACCGCGCAGGCGGCGATGGATCAGATTCGCGAACGCGAGCTGGTCGACCTGATCAAAGCCTGTACCCAACCGGTGCTGGGCATATGCCTGGGCATGCAGATCCTGGGCCGCCGCAGCGAAGAGAGCAACGGCGTTGACCTGCTGGGCATTATTGACGAAGACGTGCCGAAAATGTCCGACCACGGCCTGCCTCTGCCTCATATGGGCTGGAACCGCGTTTACGCCAAAGCGGGCGATCGGCTGTTTCGCGGCATCGAAGACGGCGCGTATTTTTACTTCGTGCACAGCTACGCCATGCCGGTGAACGTGAATACGATCGCCCAGTGCACCTACGGTGAGGCGTTCACGGCGGCCGTACAGAAAGACAATTTCTTCGGCGTGCAGTTTCACCCGGAGCGCTCTGGCGCCGCGGGCGCGCAGCTGCTGAAAAACTTCCTGGAGATGTGATGATTATTCCCGCATTAGATTTAATTGACGGTACGGTTGTCCGTCTGCATCAGGGCGATTACGGCCAGCAGCGCGACTACGGAAACGACCCGCTGCCGCGTCTGCAGGATTATGCCGCCCAGGGTGCGCAGGTACTGCACCTGGTGGATTTAACGGGCGCGAAAGACCCGGCGAAACGCCAGATCCCGCTGCTTAAACAACTTGTTGCGGGTGTTGATGTTCCCGTCCAGGTCGGTGGCGGCGTGCGTACGGAAGATGACGTCGCGGCGCTGCTGGACGCTGGCGTGGCCCGCGTGGTGGTGGGTTCAACCGCCGTGAAAGCTCCTGAGACCGTGAAAGGCTGGTTCCGCCGCTTTGGCGCCGATGCCCTGGTCCTGGCGCTGGACGTGCGTATTGATGAACAGGGTAATAAGCAGGTGGCCGTTAGCGGTTGGCAGGAAAATTCCGGCGTGACGCTGGAAGAGCTGGTCGATATCTATCTTCCCGTTGGTCTGAAGCACGTGTTGTGCACGGACATCTCCCGGGACGGAACGCTGGCGGGCTCAAACGTCTCGCTGTATGAAGAGGTCTGCGCGCGTTATCCGCAGGTAGCGTTCCAGTCGTCTGGCGGTATCGGTGATATAGAGGACGTGGCCGCGCTGCGCGGTACCGGTGTGCAGGGCGTGATTGTGGGCCGGGCCCTGCTGGAAGGTAAATTTACAGTGACGGAGGCGATTCAATGCTGGCAAAACGGATAATCCCTTGCCTGGACGTACGCGATGGTCAGGTCGTGAAAGGCGTGCAGTTCCGCAACCACGAGATCATTGGCGACATCGTCCCGCTGGCAAAACGCTATGCCGATGAAGGCGCCGACGAGCTGGTCTTTTACGACATCACCGCCTCCAGCGATGGCCGCGTGGTCGATAAAAGCTGGGTGGCACGCGTGGCGGAAGTGATCGACATTCCATTCTGCGTGGCGGGCGGGATTAAGTCCGCTGACGACGCCGCCAAAATTCTCTCGTTTGGCGCCGACAAGATTTCTATCAACTCCCCTGCCCTGGCCGACCCGGAGCTCATTACCCGCCTCGCAGATCGTTTTGGCGTGCAG
>NZ_QFXN01000122.1:0-13275 GCF_003144775.1 Enterobacter sp. CGMCC 5087
TTGTGGTTGGGATCGACACCTGGTATGACGCCGCAACGGGCAAGTTCCACGTAAACCAGTACACCGGGGATGAAAGCCGCACGCGCGTGACGCAGTGGGAAACGCTCGACTGGGTGCAGGAAGTGCAGAAGCGTGGCGCGGGCGAGATTGTCCTCAACATGATGAACCAGGACGGCGTGCGTAACGGGTATGACCTCGAGCAGCTGAAAAAAGTCCGTGCGGTCTGCCACGTTCCGCTGATTGCCTCCGGCGGCGCGGGCACCATGGAACACTTCCTCGAAGCCTTCCGCGATGCGAACGTGGACGGCGCGCTGGCCGCGTCCGTGTTCCACAAACAGATTATTAATATTGGTGAGTTGAAAACGTACCTGGCCGACCAGGGCGTGGAGATCAGGGTATGTTAACAGAGCAACAACAGGCGCAGCTGGACTGGGAAAAAACTGACGGATTACTGCCGGTGGTTGTCCAGCATGCCATCTCAGGCGAAGTGCTGATGCTAGGGTATATGAACCAGGACGCGCTGGCGAAAACGATCGACAGCGGCAAAGTGACCTTCTACTCGCGTACGAAACAGCGCCTGTGGACCAAAGGCGAGACCTCGGGTCATTTCCTGAACGTGGTCAGCATGGCGCCTGACTGCGACAACGACACTCTGCTGGTGCTGGCAAACCCAATAGGCCCTACCTGCCATAAAGGCACCAGCAGCTGCTTCGGCGAGACGAGCCATCGGTGGTTGTTCCTGTATCAACTGGAACAGCTGCTGGCAGAGCGTAAAACGGCGGATCCTGAAAGTTCCTACACCGCGAAGCTGTACGCCAGCGGAACCAAGCGTATCGCACAGAAGGTAGGAGAAGAAGGCGTTGAGACGGCGCTGGCCGCGACCGTGCATGACCGCGAGGAGCTGACGAATGAAGCGTCTGATTTGATGTATCACCTGCTGGTTCTGCTGCAGGATCAGGAGCTGGATTTGACGGCGGTGATTGAAAATCTTCGCAAACGTCATAAATAAAAAAACCGGGGATAATCCCCGGTTTTTTTATCTGCAAATCAGGCTTTTGGTTTGTAGTTGCGTAAGGCGTTGCGGCTAAGCAGGACGCCAGAACCGACCATCGCGCCAAGCAACACGGCAAGGACCAAAATAACAGCTTTTTTCGGGCTGTCGCGACGGACTGGCAGATCAGGCTTCATGACGTAACGATAAACATGGATGGTGTCCGGGTTTACGTTCAGGTTTTGGATATCCAGCAGGTTTCGCTTGGTCTGGTAATAAGCCGTTGGGAAGACCAGGGGACGAGAAGCTTCATTGTCAATCATCGACTTCAGCCCCTCGCTTCCCAGCAGGAATAACGTCTCTTGAGTTACATCCTGTGTCTGCTGTAGCTGCGGAGAGGTAATTTTCGCTGCTTCGGCGTTCTTTAGTGCCTCTGCAATCTGTTTGATACGCAGATCTTTTTGCTCCTGAGCGACCTTCTCCTGGTTTTGCAGAGAATCATTCAGGGTCTTGATCTGCTGTTTGATGTTGTCTTTAAGGTCAACGGCCAGTTCTTTCGCAGTTTGCTCATCAACCTGCTGAATGTACTGCGCCAGTTGCTTCTGAGCCGCTTCTGCAGAGGTACTGGTGTATGAAACACTTAGCGGTAGCGGCTGTGCAGTCGAGGTCGGAGCGATGGTCAGTTTTTCAGGATCCTCCTGATTCTCAAGTGCCTGAGATAATGCCGAGAACGAAGAATTAAAACGGCCAATCGCGCGCGTTTGAATGTCGAGCATTGAGGGTGCAGCACTGCCGTAGAGAATGTTCAATGCATTTGAATAGGCCGCTATCTGGGCAGCATCAGGCTGTGCAATAATCGCACTGGAGGTCCATTTCTCCTTTGCGACCGATAAATATCCAATTGCCAGGACGATAAAAACAACAACAAAGGTTGCTATCATCCACTTCCCACGCCACAGCTGCAGCATTAAATCAAGTAAATCAATTTGCTCAGGGTCATTGCTTCGACTGACCTGGCTATTGTTGTTTTGTGTCATACAATCCCTAACAGATGAAAAAGGGCAAACAGAATGATGTCTGCTTAGTTTATCTGTTACTGGCGATTTTTCTATAAGAATCCGATGAGTTAAATCGGAAAGATGGGTTATGTAACTTCGACCCTTCGCGCTATCATAGACACCATGTGATGCGCTATGGCATCTGTAAGAAAAAGGTTTATGAGGGAAGCTATGAAATTTTTGGTCACGGGCGCTGCAGGTTTTATCGGTGCGAATGTCAGCAAACGCCTCCTTGAGGCCGGTCATCAGGTTGTTGGTATCGATAACCTCAATGAATACTACGATGTCAACCTGAAGCTGGCACGCCTGGAACTGTTAAAATCTGAGAGTTTCACCTTCCACAAGCTGGAATTAGCTGACCGCGAAGGTATGGCCACGCTTTTCGCCAGTGAGAAATTTGATCGCGTCATTCACCTGGCCGCACAGGCAGGCGTACGCTACTCCCTGGAAAATCCGCACGCCTATGCGGATGCCAACCTTATCGGCCATCTCAACGTGCTGGAAGGCTGCCGCCATAATAACGTGCAGCATCTTCTGTATGCCTCATCCAGCTCCGTATATGGCCTCAATCGCAAGATGCCATTCTCCACTGACGATTCCGTGGATCACCCGGTCTCACTCTATGCCGCGACCAAAAAAGCCAATGAACTGATGTCGCATACCTATTCGCATCTCTACAATCTGCCGACCACCGGCCTGCGCTTCTTTACCGTGTACGGTCCGTGGGGACGCCCGGACATGGCCCTGTTTAAGTTTACAAAGGCGATGATTGAGGGCAAAAGCATCGATGTCTATAACTACGGTAAGATGAAGCGCGACTTCACGTATATTGATGACATCGCTGAAGCAATTATTCGTCTGCAGAATGTTATTCCTCAGGCAGATGCAAACTGGACCGTTGAGACCGGCTCCCCGGCAACCAGCTCTGCGCCTTACCGGGTTTATAACATCGGTAACAGTTCGCCAGTGGAACTAATGGATTACATCACCGCCCTGGAAGACGCGCTGGGTAAAAAAGCCGAGAAAAACATGCTCCCTCTCCAGCCAGGCGACGTACTGGAAACCAGCGCAGACACTAAAGCACTGTATGACGTGATTGGTTTTAAACCGCAAACCTCAGTCAAAGATGGAGTAAAGAACTTCGTTGACTGGTATCGCGATTTCTACAAGGTCTGAAAATAAAAAACCCGGCAATTCAGCCGGGTTTTTTTACAGGATAAAGCAGAGAATCAGTCGCTACCAAACAGATCGCGGGTATAAACCTTATCCGCTACATCAGCCAGCTCTTCCGCCATGCGGTTTGAAATGATGACGTCGGCTTCTTTCTTAAAGGCATCCAGATCGCGGATCACCCGGGAATTGAAGAACTGATCGTCCGGCATGGCAGGCTCATAGATAACAACCTCAACCCCTTTCGCCTTAATGCGCTTCATGATCCCCTGAATGGAAGAGGCGCGGAAGTTATCGGAGCCACTCTTCATGATCAGACGGTACACACCAACAACTTTCGGTTGACGCGCAAGGATGGAATCGGAAATGAAATCTTTACGAGTACGGTTAGCGTCAACAATCGCCGAAATGAGGTTATTCGGTACAGCCTGATAGTTTGCCAGCAGTTGCTTAGTGTCTTTTGGCAGGCAATAGCCGCCGTAGCCAAATGACGGGTTGTTGTAGTGGTTGCCAATGCGAGGGTCGAGACACACCCCTTCAATAATCTGGCGGGTATTCAGGCCAAGACTTTCTGCGTAGCTGTCGAGCTCATTAAAATAAGCTACTCGCATTGCCAGGTAGGTATTCGCGAAGAGCTTAATCGCCTCAGCCTCAGTGGAGTCGGTAAACAACACCTGAATATCTTTCTTCACTGCGCCTTCCTGAAGCAGAGCAGCAAAGCGTTCAGCGCGCTCAGAACGTTCGCCAATAACGATACGCGAAGGATGCAGGTTATCGTAAAGCGCTCTCCCCTCACGCAGGAATTCCGGCGAGAAGAAGATATTATCAATACCGAATTTTTCTTTAATGGATTTGGTAAAACCGACAGGAATGGTCGATTTAATGACCATTACCGCATCAGGGTTGATCGCGATAACGTCTTTAATCACCGCTTCTACAGTTGAGGTGTTGAAGTAGTTTGTTTTAGGATCGTAGTCAGTAGGCGTCGCAATAATGACGTAATCCGCATCGCGGTATGCATCTTCTTTATCTGTCGTGGCGCGGAAATTCAGCGGTTTATTGCTGAGGTAGTCCTGGATTTCTTTATCCACAATCGGCGATTTTTTCTGATTGAGCATATCCACTTTGGCCTGCACGATATCCAGCGCAACCACTTCATGATTCTGGGCAATCAGAATGCCGTTAGAAAGACCGACATACCCTGTTCCGGAGATTGTTATTTTCATTCGCTAATGACTTCTGTGAGTTAACTGTACTGATGGCCGCCTGACCATCGCGATAAACATAACTGTTGGGCTTTGTACCTCCTGGCAAACTGAACTGTCAAGGCAAACCAGGAGTAATCACTACGAGCGGGACGAGATTCAGACTACTTCGAATAACAGGCGACATTTTTTGCATAAAAAAACCCGGAGACAGGCTCCGGGTTTTGATTACAGCGAGTAAGTTAACTTATTCCATCCATTCGGTATGGAACACGCCTTCTTTATCGGTGCGTTTGTAAGTATGCGCACCAAAGTAGTCACGCTGTGCCTGAATCAGGTTAGCAGGCAGAACGGCCGCACGGTAGCTGTCGTAGTAGGCGACTGCAGCCGAGAAGGTCGGAACCGGGATACCGTTCTGAACAGCGTAGGCAACCACGTCACGCAGCGCCTGCTGGTATTCGTCCGCAATTTTCTTGAAGTACGGTGCCAGCAGCAGGTTGGCGATACCGGCGTTTTCAGCATAGGCATCGGTGATTTTCTGCAGGAACTGCGCACGAATGATGCAACCCGCACGGAAGATCTTCGCGATTTCACCGTAGTTCAGATCCCAGTTGTTCTCGTCTGACGCCGCACGCAGCTGAGAGAAGCCCTGCGCGTAAGAAACGATTTTACCCAGATACAGGGCACGACGCACTTTTTCAACGAATTCGGCTTTATCACCTGCTGGTTTGGCCTGTGGGCCAGACAGCACTTTAGACGCCGCAACACGCTGCTCTTTCAGGGAAGAGATGTAACGCGCGAAGACGGATTCGGTGATCAGAGACAGCGGTTCGCCCAGATCCAGAGAGCTCTGGCTGGTCCATTTACCGGTACCTTTATTCGCAGCTTCATCCAGAATCACATCAACCAGGTATTTACCCTCTTCATCTTTTTTCGTGAAGATATCTTTGGTGATGTCGATCAGGTAGCTGTTCAGCTCACCTTTATTCCACTCGGTAAAGGTTTCAGCCAGCTCTTCATTAGAGAGGTTCAGACCGCCTTTCAGCAGGGAATAAGCTTCAGCAATCAGCTGCATGTCGCCGTATTCGATGCCGTTGTGCACCATTTTCACATAGTGACCTGCACCGTCCGCACCGATATAGGTTACGCAAGGCTCACCATCTTCAGCCACGGCTGCGATTTTGGTCAGAATAGGCGCAACCAGTTCGTACGCATCTTTCTGGCCGCCAGGCATAATAGATGGGCCTTTGAGGGCGCCCTCTTCACCACCGGAAACCCCGGTACCGATGAAGTTGAAGCCTTCAGCAGACAGCTCACGGTTACGACGAATGGTGTCCTGGAAGAAGGTGTTACCGCCATCAATAATGATGTCACCTTTTTCGAGGTAAGGCTTCAGGGAATCGATAGCTGCATCGGTACCAGCGCCCGCTTTCACCATTAACAGGATACGACGAGGCGTTTCCAGAGACTCAACGAACTCTTTCACCGTATAGAAAGGAACCAGTTTCTTGCCTGGATTCTCAGCAATCACTTCTTCGGTCTTATCACGGGAGCGGTTGAAAACGGAGACGGTATAACCACGGCTTTCGATGTTGAGCGCCAGGTTGCGCCCCATCACTGCCATACCGACAACGCCGATCTGTTGCTTGGACATTACATACTCCTGTCAGGTGTGGTCACCGCGACTTATGCGCGGCTTGAAATGTGGCTTAGATGTTAACTCAGGATCAAGGTCTGGAGATAGCGGAAGATGCTTTTCAGGAAGCTATCGAACAAATGCTTTTGCAAAAGAAGGATCAAATGGCCCCTCTTTCACTTCCATCATGAGCGCTCGGGAAGACAAACATTTTACACTATGTATGTCACCAGGAGAGAATTCCACGATTTTTACGCCGCTACTATCACCAGCCGTAAATTCTTTGATAACTTCGCCACTATCGCTGTGTAAACAGACCTGTATTTCGCCTTGCATGACAACAAACATTTCCCATTGATGAGAAAGTTCATGATAGTGGGGTTCTACAAAGCTGCCTTTAACTAAAGCAATTAACAACCGCTGTACTTTATCCTGATGCGAATCGTGCATCAAAAGGTGAGAACGCAGGCGCGCTGATTCCTCAGCTTGTTTATATAAATCTTCGAGTTGGTCATTATCAATTAGTCGCATTATATGCCTCCAGCCTCATTTCAATCGTCTGTGCCGCAGATTCGACAGAAAACTGCGCCTTCAATAATTGATTAGCTCCTTGTCCAAGCTCATGACGCATATTGATATCATTAAGCATTAGTAATGCTGACTGATAAAGTTTGTCATCCTCACCATTGATGTGAATGAAACCGGCATGATTTTGATTTACAATTTCGAGTAAATCATTACCAGCATTAACGCTTCCTAATATAGGCAAGGCCTGTACCATATAGCCCAATAACTTGCCAGGGAAATTATGCGAGGAATGACAAGCTGAAAGCGAAAACAGGCCAACATCAACTTCCGAAAGAATATTTTTAAACTCTTCCTGATCTACAGAAGGCATATATGTGAAGTTTGTTAAAGACCACTCGCTAGCTAATTCGTTAATTAGTTCAACTACATCACCTTGACCAACGAACAAGAAATGCGCCTGGGTATGGTCAGCCATACGCCGAACCAAACGCATTAGATTGGCCATATCCTGCGCGTGACCAATATTTCCGCCATAGAAAAAAATAACCTTATTCTCAATACCAAGCCGTTTTCGTACGGAAACATATCCCTGAGGAATTACAGCAGGCGTGAGTGATGCCCAATTTCGTAATACCTCACATGGATAACTTTTATTTGAAACTCTAAAAACGTCAAGGTTTTTATCAGACATTAACCCAATTCGGTTTGCCTGCTGATAGGAGTATTTTTCGAAGAAGCGAAAATAACGTTCAATTAAAGAGCCTTCTTTGAGCATGCCAGCATCAATGACCCACTGAGGAAACATATCCCTCAAAATAAGATAGGCAGGACATTTACAGCGAGATTTTATTCTTTTCACTAAGCCTCCCCAAAAAATGGAAGGCGAATAATAAACTACACCATCAAAAGTGTCTTTGTGTATCTGACTTTTGATCGCACTCCAACCTCTAAAGGACAAAAGTGTTTCATTGATAGCACGCTGAGTTTTCGAAACATCCTTAAGTGGTCCACTTTTAAAGCGCCATGTTTTTACTCCCTGAAAGATGTCAAATGAGGCCTCTTTTTGCAAGGTGGTGTCAGGTGTAATAACTGTTACATCATGTCCACGTTGCATAAACTCCTGGGCCAACTCATGAAACATTTTTGCACCAACACGCGTACTATTGGGTAGATAATCATCTATGATTAAAGCTAGTTTCATTAATATTCTTTCCAGACGACTCTTTTGACGTAATCTGTATAAGAGTGAATAATCCTTACAACTTTATCAGAAACATTTGGCATACTGTAATCGCTCACCTGCCGTAAAAGTCGTGTTTGCCCACGAGGCTGTGTTGCAAGGATATCCAGTGCCTGAAGTACACGTTCGCATTCCAGGCCTACCATCATAACGGATGCTTCTTCAAAACCCTCTGGACGCTCATGAGCTTCCCGAATATTAATAGCAGGGAAATTCATAATTGAAGACTCTTCCGTGATAGTTCCACTATCAGACAATACAGCTCGTGCATTTTTCTGAAGTTGATTGTAATCATGGAAACCTAAAGGCTTAAGCAAATGAATGTTTGAATGGAATTGAATTCCTTGTTCATTTATTCGGTTTCGTGTACGAGGGTGAGTGGAAACTATGACTGGCAAATTATACTTTTCAGCAATGGTGTTTAAAATTTCCGCCAGCTTGATTAGTTGCTTCGGAGAATCCACGTTTTCTTCTCTATGTGCACTTACAACGAAGAACTCTTCGGGACTAAGATTCAAGCGGGATAACACATCCGAACTATCAATTTGAGGCATATAGTATGAAAGCACTTCAAACATTGGACTGCCGGTTTTGATGATTCTGTCGGCCGGAATGCCCTCAGCCAGGAGGTATTCACGAGCAATATCACTGTAGGTCATATTGATATCAGCAGTATGATCCACGATTCGTCGGTTAGTTTCTTCCGGAACACGTTGGTCGAAACAGCGGTTGCCCGCTTCCATATGGAAAATAGGTACTTTACGCCGCTTAGCGGGAATCGCTGAAATGCATGAATTTGTATCACCCAGAACTAACATTGCCTCTGGTTTTTCAGATTCCAAAACTTCATCAACTTTTATAATAACCTGACCAATTGTTTCCGCCGCGTTCTTCCCTGCAGCATTTAAGAAATAATCAGGTTTTCTAACACCAAGATCCTTGAAAAATACTTCATTCAACTCATAATCATAGTTCTGACCTGTATGAACAAGAATATGCTCACAGTGAATATCAAGCTTAGCTAACACACGTGACAACCGAATAATTTCCGGACGCGTTCCAACAACAGACATAACTTTTAATTTTTTCATTATAGCGGTCTCGCAATTGTATCTGGCAAATCACGATTAAAAATTTCATTTGCCCAAAGCATAACTATTAATTCATCACCACCAATATTAGTAATATCATGGGTCCAACCAGGTACCGTCTCAACAATTTCAAACTTCTCTGATGAAACGTTAATCTCATAACGTTCCCCGGTAATTACATGCTCGAATTTGAAACACGCACGCCCACGAATCACTAAAAATTTTTCATTTTTTGAGTGGTGATAATGGCCCCCACGTGTAATTCCAGGATGGGCCGTAAAAAATGAAAACTGACCCGCAGATGGCGTCTTTAACATTTCACAAAAGATGCCGCGAGCGTCCCCGTAAGAGGGAATAGAATATGAAAACTCTTCAACGGGTAAATAACTCAACCAAGTCGAGTATAATGCGCGAATGAAACCCGTACCTACATTTTCAGTAACTAATGTTGAACGACTTGCTTTAAAGCGCTTGAGTAGTTCAGCAACTTCACCTACTGTTGTAGAATAAATGGGGTTAATACTTTTATATCCACTCTCGGATTTACCTTTAAGAAGTTCTAACGCTTCGCTACAAACATCATCAATGTAAACGAGATTAACTGCGGCAGAGGGATCATTGACGGTAATATCCAGACCGCGAGCTAAATTGTAGCAAAAAGTAGCGACAAAAGAGTTGTAGTTTGGTTTACACCATTTGCCAAAAACATTAGGAAAACGATATATATAATATGATGCACCGCTAAGCGATGCATAACGTTCAACATGTTTTTCTGACGATGCTTTACTCAGACCATATGGATTATCTAATTCAGCCTGGATTGAGGAGCTGATCATTAGTGGAATTCTTTTGCCGTTAGCAATTAACAATTCAACTAACTTGGCTGTAAAATTGGAGTTACCTTCAATAAACTCACCATTTTGCAGTGGTCTATTTATCCCTGCAAGATGATAAACAAAATCTGCGTTTTTTACTGCATCTTCAAGGTCTTCTGCGGTTGAATTACGACCAATTTTAATTAATTGAGTATAACCAGCCTCTTGAAGCCGTAAACATAAGTTACGGCCAATGAAGCCCTCAGCTCCGGTGATAAGAATCTTCATATTAGGAATCCAATTCGTATTGCTCGCCAGCACGTAATGCTCTAATAAAAGGAAGTTTAAGGAGCAGTGTTTTCATGCCCTCAACATCCAGTCGAGTTGTGTTATGAGAGTTATAATCTTCAATTTCAGAAATTCGACGATCGCCTTGCTCAACATATTTGCCATAATTAAGGTCGCGTAAATCAGGTGGTACTCGATAATAATCACCCATATCAATCGCTGCGATCATTTCTTCACGGCTAAGTAATGCTTCGTACAATTTTTCTCCGTGACGAGTCCCAATCACATTCACAGGATGGCTTTCAGCATTTAAGAGTTGTTTTAGAGCTATAGCCAAAGTATCTATGGTTGCAGCGGGTGCTTTTTGTACAAAAATATCGCCATTATTGCCATGTTCAAAAGCATAAAGCACTAAATCTACTGCATCCTCAAGTGTCATCATAAAGCGAGTCATGTTTGGATCGGTAATTGTAAGCGCTTTACCCGCTTTAATTAAATCAACAAAAAGCGGAATCACTGAACCCCGAGATGCCATTACGTTTCCATAGCGAGTACCACAAATCACCGTTTTTTCGCTATTAACATTACGTGATTTTGCAACCATGACTTTTTCCATCATAGCTTTCGAAATACCCATAGCATTTATTGGGTAAACTGCTTTATCAGTACTTAGACATACAATACGCTTGACTTCGTTTGCGATCGCCGCTTCAAGGACATTTTCTGTGCCTAACACATTAGTTTTAACTGCTTCCAAAGGATGGAATTCACAGGAAGGAACTTGCTTCAATGCTGCTGCGTGATAAATATAATCAACTCCTCTCGATGCGTTAAGCACACTTGAGTAGTCTCGCACATCTCCTATATAAAACTTCAGTTTCGGATTATTATATTTTTTACGCATGTCATCTTGTTTTTTCTCATCACGAGAAAAAATACGAATTTCGCGTATATCTGTTTCTAAAAAACGGTCAAGCACAGCATTACCAAAAGAACCTGTACCACCAGTTATCAACAACACCTTATTTTTAAACATATAATAACCCTATTTAAGTAACTCAAAAAATTGAGGCCACGATGAACGACTATCATTTTCAAACTTCTTATAATGATAATCAGAACCCTGTTGCAATGCAGTATGAATCTCTTGAGCCCAATCTATTTCACTGTTATAGTCCACAAAAATCGCCCCTTCGTATCCTGAAAGAACATCTCTGGAATAAGGTAAATCACTACATATTATCTTTTTACCTAAAGAGGCAGCCTCGATCAGTGGAAGTCCATATGATTCGATATAGCTTGGAAAAACGATTATTGTAGCTTTTTCATATATCTTTTGTAAATCTTGATAAGATAATACGCCTAAATACTCAACATTTTCTTCCAGTGCATTACGAGCAATGTAATCATCAAAATTTTTATATAAACCCTTATTGAAGGTCACTTTAAATTTTATATCATACCGATTATATGATTTCTTTAGCAAGCTAAGCGCCTTAAGAATTATCATATGATTTTTATAACTTAACGGCGTTGCCGGATATAATAGCGTATTTTCTTCTTTGATAAAACCATCCAACTCGACTGAGGAGGTAAAGGCTTTAATATCGGGTTTTATAATCTCGATTTGTTCAGGAGAAAGCTTGTTACAACGCTTTAATACGCCTGTTTTCATCCAATCAGTTTGCACAACAAAAATCGTTGATTTACTAACAAATTTAAATATAAAAAAAGAGTAGAAAGTTTTGTATAAAAATAGTTTAAAATTATCAACTGAAAGGTTTTTAAAAAAAGAATGTATTTCAGAAAAAGGTATTGGTTGATGCAAATAAATAATTTGTTCATATGGCACATTCAAAGATGAATTTTGCAAACTAATAACTTTCTTAACATTAATGCATTTCTTTTTCAAAAAAGACTTACAACCAAACCAGTCCCAATATATTCGCTTAAACCATCCCTTACGCTCATTTTCTATATAAATAATATTATCATATTTTGGTAAGTGCAATCCCTGGGGAACAAAGATGAGATATTTATTATTATCTTTAGATGCATGCGATACAAACTGACGGAGTATTGTAAGCGCACCACCTGAAGCCAATGCGGTTGCGCTTACTACCATGTATCGATGTTCATTGTTAATCATTGATTACCTGCTGTATATACATTAATTTTTTATGATGTTATGCCTACGATAATAAGTCACACGTTAAAGTAAATTAAATACTACATAAATAATTGTAACCCATGTTTGTCAAAATTAAGCATTTATCTTTCGCTGCTATTCGTAGAGAAACATCATCCATAGTGTCGTAATTTTGGAAAATAGTTTGTTGATGCATAATGTTATAATAGCTGTGTTCATAGGTAAATGGTCGAATAATTTGCAATGCAAAGTAAGCGTATATAAAAAGCTTGCTAAAGTTAACTTTTCTTGCCGTTAATACTTTTTTATAGTAAAAAGACTCTCCAACATGAATGTATAGCAATATTAATACATAAGGGAAACCATACCAGCCTATTCGTGTCATTACAGGCATCATTTTTCCAATAAAAATAGCAAAAGCAATATACAGGCAACACCCAAGCAATATTATATTGTTTAAATTAGTATGTTTTGATAATAAATTTCTTTTAACTTTATAAAAACTAAAACCAATAAGAACTAACATTATGACATCTAATGCAGAACCGGAACCTATCGATAACATAGGCTTGTATTGGTCTGAACTCAAATAGAAATTCAGTTTTTGACTTGCTATTGAGCCAACCGGTAAAACCCCGAGCGCAAAATTTAATATACTGTTTGAAAAAAAGAAAAAAAGGCAACTTACACTCAACAATCCGTAACTTAATATTTTATTTAGCTTGCCAGAGTATACAGGTATCAAAAACAACAGTGCAATCAAGGCTGTTATATGAAAGGTAGAAGCCAGTAAAATTAAAAGTATATATTTCTTTAACTCCCGGCAAATTAATTTTCGGACCGAATACATTACAATGGACATTGCAAGCGCTTGCCTAATAGCCTCTATGTAAATACTCCACATAAACAAACACATAATGGATATTACAACAAAGCACCCGTGGTCAAAATATTTTGCGTATTGATATATCAGCAATACATTTATAAACGCAATAAATATTATTATCGCCTGAAACCCTAGTAATCCTATAGTTGTTACAATAAAATTATAACCAGGTTCGAACAAAACAAAACCGGGTTGACATACATCATTAACCTGACAAT
>NZ_QFXN01000129.1:0-1943 GCF_003144775.1 Enterobacter sp. CGMCC 5087
GGATGATCGATCAGCTGCGAATCGCTGATCGACGTTCCACGCGAAAACATGATCGATCAGAGCGGAATACGCAGCCACTGGCAGTCCGAGTATCTTGTACTTATCCTGGCTGGGATAAATCATCCCGCCGCACGTTGTCCTGTCGTACTTTCTCAAAAAATAACCGGTGGACATTCAGACCTCTTTCTATCGATGTTCCTCAGTGAACAGCCTGCATCAATGGCCGGCTGTTCATTTCCCTAACCATCAGAATATTTTTTTGTACGTTGGCAGAATGTCATGCGCCACCAGCGCGATCTCAAGATCGTTGGATAATGTTATATCCACTTTGTTAGAGCCATCAAAGAAATCACGTTTGGTCACGAACAACGTACCGACAGGTTGACCCTCTCGTTTGATAGAATGCATCTGTTTAGGGAGATTTATCATCTTTTCATCGTAGCTTTTATCGATGTAGAACATCCACCCGACAGGGAGACGATCCGGGAATACCTGAGACTCATGCAGACTGTATCCATTCGTTTCAAGTTGAAATATATGGGGTTCAATTTTATCAATGATTTTCAAAGCGATCTTCGATGTAAAACTTAAGCCGTTTTGTTCATTTTCGACGTAATGAACCATTCTGTATTGAAAGCACGTTATATCGCTTTGGATATAGTTTTCGAATTCAATGGAATCATCATTTCCACTCCAGATCCGTGTCCCGGCAAGCGGAAAGTCAGGTAGTTTTTTTGTTAACAACTGCATTGCATCACTGGTGATATCATTGCCATGAAAAATAAGCTTTGTCATGGCATCCTCTTTGTTTTTCCCTGTTAAAAACCAATCAGCAGAGCCATTTTCTTCAGTGTATAACTGTACGAGTTGATGTAATCTTTTAAGAATTCCATCAAGACTGTTCATCTTTTCTTTGATAAATAGGGTGATCTCAATTTTATACATGAGGTAATTTGTCCTATGGCGTGTGGAGCACAGTGAATCGGGGATATTTTCGGAATATTTTGCTGTAGTAGGCAAAACTCACCGGCTCCATAAAATGCCAGTGACATTCAGGGATCTCATCACACAAGATCAACGCGTTTTGTTGTCTTCTGGCCTCATCTTTCGTATCCTGGTCGCCCTCGAACCAACTATAGGGCTCTCCGTTTTTATCAAAGAATGAGTCATATTTTCCCTTTGCCTCTAAAAACAGGCACTCCGCCGGTTTCCAGCCATCAAACTTCACCTGCTTTGTTGAGTTTGTCAGCCCCGGATGGCGAAAGGCATACTCTTCCACGCTGGTTTTCCCATTGCTGTTATGCATGCTGTAGCTTCCGCAGATCCGCATCTGGTAGTTCAGACTCACCTCACTACCGTTAAAGGGCTCCTGAATCGGTGAGACCCAGGGAATAGCCGGGCATTTCTCACAGGGTTTAGTGGATTCCGCTGCCGTGACTTTCCCGGCAGTGTCTTCGTTCTCACCCTCGTTCACCATCTGGCTTGCCACGCCAGCGCCAATCGTGACGCCAAGCGCGGCGGCCAGCGCTTCTGCCCCTTCCACCAGGGCGGGTATAACAAAAAGCATACGCTATGATTTCCTTTTGGCTAAATTGACAGCGGCGTTCATCATGTCCCGCCAGCGCTGATTCGGGTCGTCCGTTTCTTCCAGAGCCTTGCGTATTGCCGGTGAAGACGTCAGCCCCGGCTGGCAGGCTTCCATATACAAAAACGAATGCAGCAGGTTTGGCTCGTCGAGGTGTATCTGCCGGGCATACTGAAGCGCACCGGTTAAACGCGCCTTCAGCGTGGCCGGGTCTTTCAGCTCAAAACGGGTATCCGCTTCGGCTTCACGGACGATACCGTCGATATAGTTTTCATCTTCTCTGGCAGACACCGCCTGCAGCTGCTTTGCACTGAATTTCATCGTTTCTCCTGCACGGTATCAAAAGGCGTCAGCGTAA